>JAWODX010000429.1:0-4312 GCA_046483085.1 Planctomycetota bacterium | reverse complement strand
GGCGCGGAAGGGACGCCCTGGAAGCCTACGAGCCAGAGGCAGAGCGGTTTCGGCCCAAAGGCGCCCACAGATTTCGTGGAAGAGCCCAATTTGTCATCGCACCAGGGGACATGGCAAATGCCTCGGCGCGGATACTGCAGGCCCACAGGCCGGCTCTTACTTGAGCGATTACTCCGACCGCATGTAGTCGGGGTTCTGGGCGAGCTTGCGGCGGGCCTCCTCGAACATCATCCGGACGGCCGGGTGGTCGCTCGGCCAGGCGCGGTTCCGGTAGTCGGGCTCGGCCTTCATCTTCTCGAACTCGGGCTCGAACTCGCCGAAGTACGAGCCGTAGATGTGGAACGAGTCGGAGATGTCGACGTACCGACCGACCCGGACCTCCCGGCCGAGCTTCTCGGTGATCCGCGCGGCGACGGCCCGCTGCAGGTCGGTCAGCGCGAACGCGTTCATAAACCACGCCTTGTATCCGTCGCGGCTCCGCCAGTGACTGTTCAGGTTGAGGACCGGCGCCCCCTCGTCGTCGACCATGACGCGGAACCACAGCCGCTGGAGGCACGGCGGGTCGTCGGTCGCCGGGTCGGCGTTCGGGATCCACGTGATCGCCTGGGCGCGGCGGGTGTAGTGCGTCTCGGCGCACTTGTTGACCACGTATTCGATCTGGTTGAACGCCGGGAGCGTCGGGGCGTCGGGGTCGTCCAGATCGGTCGTCGCCCGGTAGGCGAAGAGGCGTTCGTGGTAGGTGTAGGTCCACTTGTCGGGATCGGACGGATCGACCCAGTGGTCGTGGATGCCGTCGACGACCTCCTGGCGGTAGACTTCGAGCTCTTCGGGCCCGCCGGGGAAGTTCTTGTGGATACGCGGCTCGGCGAAGGGGTCGGCGACCTCGACGATGACCGTCGCGTCGCGGCTCGGCGGGTCGATGAAGCTCCCGTCGTCGTCCTTGCGGTCGTACTCGGTGCGGACGGTCGCGCCCCGCTCCCAGGTGGCGATGATCGCCTTCTCCCACGCCTCGGGCAGGTTCGCGCCCCGGACGAAGATGGCGGGGATTCTGCCTCCGGGCGTGTTGCTCGTGTCGCCCACGTTGTACCCTCCTTCATCCGCTGCAAGGCTCCTGCAGCACCGGGCGCGTTTTCGGTTTTCATGAATTCATGAATTCATGAAAACCGAAAAAGGGGCCCCGCCCCGGCACCTCCCGGACGCGCCGACCGACCGGCATCCAGCGCGGCACGTCGTCCATTATTGAGCTCCATGATAAGAACGCAAGCTTTCGGTGTTGCGGCGAGATTCTTCGCTGACGCTCAGAATGACAGCGTACTCCGCTGTACCATTCATTCATGTCATCCTGAGCAACGCGAAGGATCTCCGTCGCATCCGCGGCGAGTTTCTTTTCATACATGGGGGTCAATAAGCCCTCCGCGGCGGCCCTGCGAGTTGGGCGATCACGGCCATCGCCGCGGCCGCCGCGGTCTCGGTCCGAAGCACGCTGCGACCGAGCGACGCGAGCGTGCAGCCGGCGTCCACCGCGGCCTCGATCTCGGCATCGGTGAACCCGCCCTCGGGCCCGATCAGGCAGAGCACCCGACCGGCCAGCGGAAGATCCATCGACCCGAGCGGCTCGCTGCCGGACCGCGTCGCCCCCATCACAGCCCGATCATAACGCGGCACCTCGGCCAGCACAACATCGAGCGGGACCGGCTCGGCGATCTCGGGCACGACGCTCCGCTCGCACTGCTTGCAGGCCTCGATCGCGATCCGACGCCAGCGACCGAGCTTCGAGCCGCCCGGCCTGACCACCGACCACTCGCAGACGATCGGGGTGAGCCGGGCCACCCCGAGCTGGGTGCACTGGTCGACGAGCTGCGCCATCGCTCGCTTCTTCACGAGGGCGACAGCGAGCGTCACGGCCACGCCGAGCTCGCGGCCCGGCGCCTCGGTCCGCTCGATGCGGATCCGCGCCCGGCCCCGGCCGAACGACTCGATCCGCCCGACGTAATCGGTGCCCGAGCCGTCGAACAGCACGACCTCGTCGCCGGGCTGCAGCCGTCGGACGCGGCGCAGGTGGTGACTCTCGTCTTCCGAGAGCGACACCTGTTCGCCCTGCGGCGCGTGCTCGATGAAAAAGCGTTCAATACCCATGGCACAAGCGCGGAAGCTGATCGCTACATACGATCTCCGTGCGACGCGTGCCTGTCGCGAGCGTCCTTCTCCGGCGCGGCCAGCGACTGATCCCCCGCCGGGTTGCCGGTCCGCCCTCGATCGCCGGCTCTGGCACTGCCTGCCAGCGACGCGTTTTCGGTTTTCATGAATTCATGAATTCATGAAAACCGAAAACGCCCCTCCGTCCCCGGCGCCGGCCGCCTCGAACTGTTCCTGGAGCGCGCCGGACGAAGCGACGGCCTGTCTTGCCCAGAACCGTCTCGTGGACGGGTCGCCCGCGTCCCTCCTTGACAACGCGACTCCAGGAAGTCGCTACAACGCCTTTGAGGCGTACCGCTCGATACGGTCGATAAGCCCGCCGAGGCCGGCCGGCTTCGGCCAGTAGAACAAGCCGGTCGCCTCTCGTTTGAACCGGACAAGCCCCGCGGTCCGCAGCTTGCCAAGCTGCACCGAGATCACGCTTGAGGACTTGCCGAGCTGCCGGCTCAATTCGCCTGGCGTCATCTTCTGCTCCGCAAGGAGCTTCAGGATGCGATACCGGGTGGTACTGCCAAGCATCTGGCACAGATGCACCGCCTGGAATGCGTCCTCATCCATGATTGAATCCCTCCACCAGGGAGTCGGATCCGTCGGGTCGCAAGTCCGGACGTGCGTCGATCGCCCCTCGGGCAGTGGCGGCCTGACGGAAACACGCGCACGTGCAGGTCGGCCGACCGATCGCCCGGCCGGACGCGGCGAGCCCGGCGCCCGACATGTCTATCCATCTCTCTCCGATCTCCGCTCCGGAGCGTTTTCGGTTTTCATGAATTCATGAAAACCGAAAACACGCCCCCAACCGGTCGTCGCCGGTGCGCTCTGTCCAGCAGTGCCACGGTTCCGCGGGCGATGTCGCCTGCGCTCGACCGACCCACAAGGCCACCGACGGCCACGTGCGAAGAACACGGTCGTCGGCGCCCGAGCGGCCACCGCGCCTGCGCCCAAATCCTCCGAGCCGGACCCCGGGGTCAGCGGCTGATCTCGCCGGCGTTCAGCCGCCGATAGAACTCGACCGACCGGCGGAGCCCCCCGTCGATCTCCACCGTCGGCTCCCAGCCGAGCGCCTCCCGCGCCCGCGATGCGTCGAGGCAGATGCGATGCACTTCGCCCGGGCGCTCGTCGACGTATCTCGGCTCCACCTCGCAGCCGACGGCGTCGCGCACGCCCTCGAAAATCCGCTGCACGGGGACCTCGCGGCCCCAGCCAAGATTGAGACACCGGCCGTCGGCCGCCTCGACCGCGCGCATGTTGGCCGCGACGATGTCGTCCACGTACACGTAATCGCGGGTGCTCGTGCCGTCGCCGAAGATCTTCGGCTGCTCGCCGCCGAGCATCGTCTGCGAGAAGATGGCGACGACGCCCGCCTCGCCGTGCGGGTCCTGCCGCGGGCCGTAGACGTTCGGAAAGCGCAGCGACGTGTAGGCCATCCCGTACAGCTTCCGGTAGAGCTCGAGGTAGAGCTCGACGGTCGCCTTGCTGATCCCGTAGGGACAGATGGGCTCGATGGGGGTGTCCTCGTCGGCGGGCAGGTCCTCCGGCTCGCCGTACATGGCCCCCCCGGTCGCCGCGTAGACCGTCTTTCGCAGGCCGACTGCGCGGGCCGCCTGGAGCAGGTTGACCGTTCCGCCGATGTTGACGTCGGCGTCGTAGGCGGGGTCGGCCACGCTCTTCCGCACGTCCATCTGGGCGGCCAGGTGGAAGAGGAGCTCCGGCTGCTCCTCCTCGAAGATGGCCGCGACCGACGGGTCGCGGATGTCGATCTCGTAGAACGCGGCGTCGGGCGGGAGGTTCTGCTCCTTGCCCGTCGAGAGGTTGTCGATGACGGCGACCTCGTACCCGCGCTCGATCAGTGCGTCGCCGATGTGGGAGCCGATGAACCCGGCCCCGCCCGTCACCATCGCTTTCTTCTCAGCCAATGCGACCTCCGATTATTGGTTCCTGTATGGATAATGGAACGCGGGGGACCCTTCTTGAAAGAAGGTTTCCCCCGCACCCCCTCCAAGAACTTCTGTGGAAATGCGGTCCACAGACCGCATTTCCCCGGAGTTTTGAGGAAGAGGGGCCCGGGGAGAAAGCCGCTTTTTCAAAAGGGGTTTCGCCCCGGTTTTCCTTTCACAGT
>JAWODX010000388.1:0-4226 GCA_046483085.1 Planctomycetota bacterium | reverse complement strand
GATCTCCTGCAGGCGGAGGATGTCCTCGCGCTCGAACACCGGCCGCAGGTCCTTGTACTGCCCGAGCGTGGTGAACCGGATGATCTCCTCCTCCTCTTCCTCCAGGGGGTAGTCGACGAAGATGTTGAACATGAACCGGTCGAGCTGGGCCTCGGGCAGCGGATACGTCCCCTCCTGCTCAATGGTGTTCTGGGTGGCGATGACGAAGAACGGCCGGGCCAGCGGGTAGGTCTGGTCGCCGACGGTGACCTGCTTCTCCTGCATGGCCTCGAGGAGCGCGGCCTGGGTCTTGGGCGGCGTGCGGTTGATCTCGTCGGCGAGGATGATGTGGGCGAAGATGGGGCCGCGGAGGAACTGGAACGAGCGGCGGTGGCTCCGCTCGTCCTCCTGCATCACGTTCGTCCCGGTGATGTCCGACGGCATCAGGTCCGGGGTGAACTGGATCCGCTTGAACGAGAGGTTCATGATCTGTGCGACGGCGCGGACCATCGCCGTCTTGGCGAGCCCGGGGACGCCGACGAGGAGGCAGTGGGCGCGGCAGCAGATGGCGGCGAGGATCTCGCGCAGCACCTGCTTCTGGCCGATGATCGCCTTGCCCAGCTCGTTCATCATCACCTGGTGTCGCTTCGAGAAGTCGGCGACCATCGCCTCGATGTCTTTCGCGCTCGTCTTCGATTTCTCGGCCACGCCTGTCTCCTGCTACGGTTCCTGCTCGCGGTCGGCCGGCTCGTTCCGCACGTAGACCTCGTCGCCGCGGCGCGGCCGGTAGGCCGGGTCGTCGAGCCGGGCGATGGTCCGGCCGGGGACGGTCGGGGTGAGCGTCGCCCGGGTGACGCCGCCCTTCCGCACGTAGAGGACGTCGTGCTTTCGGACGAGCCGCCGGCGCTCGCGCTCGACGGCGATGTTGTACACGCGTTCGTCGGGCCCGGCGGAGATCGGGCCGTGGATCGTTCCCACCCGCACGTATCGGCCGTCGTCCTTCTCGGCGGGCTCCTCGTCGGGGCGATTCGTCTCCTGCTCGCGCCGCAGGGCGGCGACGCGCCGGCGCGCGGCCATCAGCCGGGCGTGGTGCCGCTTCATCGCCGCGTAGTTCTTGATCGGCGCGTCGAAATCGATCTTCTCCGTCTGGTCGGCCAGCCGGAGCTGCGTCCACTCGTCGAACGTGGGGAAGACGAGGACGAAGGCCGCCGCCTCGTCGGGCTGGATCTTCGGCGGCCGGACCAGCCGGCGCCGCGCTCCCAGCCGCCGCGCCAGCTCCGGGTCGTCCGACGGCAGCGACGCCACCGGCTCGCCGTCCGCGTCCTTCAACGCCCGGCCGTCGAGCCAGACCGCCGCCTGCAGCGCGGTCAGGTCCAGCTCGATCCCCGACCGGTTCCGGACGGCCAGCATAGCCCAGCGGTAGCGGTCGCGGGGCAAGTCGAGCTTTCCCGCCCCGGCCTCCCCGGGCCAGCGGAGCGTCAGCTCGGCGATGCCCGGCAGAAAACTGTAGTACGCCCGCGAAGCGTTCTCCGGATACAGGGCGGACACGAAGAGGATGGTGTTCAGGGCGTCTTCGTACTTGTCGACTTCGTACAGGCGGACCGCGGCCCGCATCGTGCGGTCGAGCAGCGGGCCGAGCCGCGGCCCCGAATAGGTCTCGCACGTGGCGACGAGCCGGCGGAGCCGTCTCAGCGCCGCGCGCACGCCGGGCTCGCCGCCCGCCGCCGGCGCGGCCAGGGCCAGCCAGGCGGCGCAGACGGCGACTGCAACTTGACACCCCGCGAGGGGCGGTCTAGAATCGGCGTGTGCCATGGCAGGTTCGGAAGTCGAAAACCCGAGACATCCAGAAGTGCCCGAGGACGGGCCGGACGACCCCGAAGAACGGCGTCGCCGCACCCGCTGGACGCTGATCGTCTGCCTCATCCTCATCATAGTCACCACCGTGATGATAGTCAACGAACTGCTCAGCCGGCCGGCGCCCGGCGAGAACCGCGCCCCGAACGCGACCGGCGCGCCCGCCGCCACGAACCAGCGTTAGGAGTCCTGTTGGCCAAACAGCGCGGCATCCCCCCAGCCAAACTCCGGTCCGACCTCGAACGGGGCAAGATCGCCCCGCTCTACCTGCTCGCAGGAGACGAGACGTTCTTCGTCCGCGAGGCCATCGACGCCGTCGCCGGTGCGCTCGAGGCCGACGGCCGCGGCTGCGCCCGCCACACGTACCGCGGCGAGGACGTCGACCTGGCGACCGTGCTCGACGACGCCCGCACGTTCGGGCTGTTCGGACAGAAGCAGCTTGTGATCGTCTGGCCGGCGGACGACTTCGTCGCGGCCCACGGCAAGGCGCTCGCCCGGTTCGCTGACTCCCCGCCGCCCGACGGCCACCTCGTGCTCGTGGTGCAGAAGGCGGACGGCCGCAGGACGTTGACCAAGGTCGTCCGGGCGGCCGGCGGGCTCGTCGCCTGCAACCCGGTCTACGAGCGCCAGATCATCCCCTGGATCAGCGCGAGAGCGAAGGCCATGGGCCTCCGGATCGAGCAGGACGCCGCCGCGCGGCTGGCGGATTTCCTCGGGACCGACCTCGCCATCATCGCCGCCGAACTCGAAAAGCTCGCTACGTACGTCGGCGACCAACCGACCATCGCGGCCGCCGACGTCGAGGCCGTCTCGCTCCGCGACCGCAGCCGCATCATCTTCGAGCTCACCGACGCCATCGGATACCGCCGACCGGCACAAATGCTCCGAATCCTCGACGACCTGCTCGACCAGGCCGAACGGCCGCCCGGCATCGTCTTCATGGTCTCGCGACACATGCGCCGCCTCTGGACCGTCCGCGAACTCATCAAGGCGGGCACCGCCCCCAACCAGGCCGCGCAGAACGCCGGCGTCCGCTACTTCGTCCCCCAATTCCTCGACCAGGCCCGCGCCTTCAGCCTGCGTCAGCTCCGCCGGAACTGCTCCGCCCTCGCCCGCTGCGAGTCCGAACTCAAACACTCGCGGATGGACGACCGCATCCTCCTCGAGACCGCGTTCCTCGACCTCATCGGCGCCGAGGAGCAGGGCACTCGCGCCCCATGATTGACAGCCCGGCGCCGAGCCGTACAATCAGAGGCGGACAATGGAGCGGATGAAACACGTGACGCGTCTCGGAATCCTGGTGTGGATCGTCCTCCAGGCCGGCCTGGCACCCGGCGCCGACGAGCCGCCGCCGAAGAAGCGCGATCCCGACAACGACAAGG
The DNA here is from genome assembly GCA_046483085.1 of Planctomycetota bacterium. Lineage (GTDB taxonomy): Bacteria > Planctomycetota > PUPC01 > PUPC01 > PUPC01 > JAWODX01. Next base: position 1,011 of record JAWODX010000388.1, on the reverse strand, counting down.
TCCATCCCGCCGCCTATCGCATCCGCGTCGAGCGCGACGAGGAGACGACCGACAAGCTCCGCGAGGAGCTCCGCCAGGCGGTGCGCCGGGCCATGGAGCAGCGCCGCCGGCGCCTCGAGCTATCGCGCGAAGAGGTGGAACGGGACGTCGAGCGGGAGCTGGAGCAGTTCAAGGAAGAGATCGAGGCGATCCGGAAGGCCCGTGAGAAAGCCCGGAAGGCCCGGGCACGCGACGAGGCCGACTTGGCCGAACGCTGGGACGAGCTGGCCGAGAAACGGGCCGAGCGCCTGAGAGCACTGGCACGCCGCCTGCCGTCCCTCGAAAACACCCTCCTCGATATGGCCCTGGCCGACTGGCGGGCCGCCCGCCGCAAGGAGCGACGGGTCGCGGCGAGGGCACTCGAACGGCTGAATGCGCTCCTGGCCGAGATCGAAGCCCGGGAACGGGCCGAGGCCGAGCGGCCCGGCAAGGCCCCGATCCTCCCGCCGCACGAATGAACTTCCCTCACCTCCACGACTGGCCGGACGACTACCACAGCGCCGTCGAGATCCAGGAGCGGCTGCGCGACCGGGTCGAGCTCCGGCCGCTGCCGACCGGCGTCCGGCTGGTCGCCGGGACCGACGTCTCGTACGACCGGGGCGACGACCTCATGCACGCGGGCGTCGTCGTGCTTCGGCTCCCGGGCTTCGAGATCGTCGAGCAGCAGACGGCCTCGCGCCGGGTGCCCTTCCCCTACATCCCGGGGCTGCTCAGTTTCCGCGAACTGCCGCCGCTGCTGGAGACGATGCGGAAGCTCGAAACCCGGCCGGATGTGGTGATCGCCGACGGGCAGGGGCTGGCGCACATGCGGGGGATCGGGCTGGCCTCGCACCTGGGCCTGTGGCTGGGGATCCCGACGGTCGGGTGTGCGAAGTCGCGCCTGGTGGGCGAGCATCGCGAGCCGGGCGAGGAGCGCGGCATAATTCTTCAATTGAAGAAAAACCAAGTATAAATATATGACTGATTGTTGCC
>JAWODX010000355.1:0-2810 GCA_046483085.1 Planctomycetota bacterium | reverse complement strand
GCCGGCTCGTCGTCCTCGCGCTTCGGCGTGATGACGAGTCGGTAGCCCTCGACCGTCTCTTCCTTGTTCTTTCGGTCGCGGGCGACGAATTCGGTTCGGACGAGGGCGTCGACGTCGAAGTACCGGTCGAGCGCCTTGGCCATTCGCCCCCCGGCGGCGAAGACGGGGAGAATGGGATGGATCATCCCCCGGTCGTCGTCGGGGTCGCCGACGCGGACGAACTTGTCCCCCTTGCGATAGATCCAGTACTCGCCGCCGTCGGTCCCGTGGATGAGCCTGGGCGGCTGGCCGAAGTTGAGCCGGAATTTCTTGTCCCGCTTGAAGTACGCGCGGCCCAGGACCTCGCCGCGGAACGTGCCGTCCGGCTCGAACTCGGTCTGGCGGACCCAGACCCAGAAGTCCTCGTAGCCGGCGAACACCTGGCCGACGCGCCGGGCGAGCTTCTTGGCGCTGATGTCCGACGGCTGGTCTGCGCCCGGCGCGGCCGGCGCCCGGAGCAGGATCAGGACGATCGTGACGGCGGTCCGTGTCCTCACATCGGCGCTCCCAGGACGGTTCCCTCGTAGACGAGCTTGTCGCGGACGTATCCCTGGCAGGCGAACTTGCATCGGCGGGAGCGGATCTCGACCGGGCGGGCGGCGACGATGAACGTGTCGCCCGGTTCGACGAACCCGCGGAACTTCACCCCGTCCACGCCCATGAACCCGATGAAGACGCCGGGCGGGTTGCCGATGCTCTCCATATAATAGTAGGAGGTCAGTTGGGCCGACGCCTCGATCTGGAGCGCGCCGGGGAAGAGCGGCCGGCCGGGGACGTGCCCGCGGACCCAGAACTCGTCGTCGCGGACGTGCTTGTAGCCGACGACGAGCTCGTTTTCCATGTCGAGCAGGGCGATGCCGGACAGCATCTCGAACTCGTGCCGCTGGCGGTTGTGCGCGCGGATGTCCTCGATATCGCGCGCCGGGTTTTCGGTATCGACGGTCAGCGGGTCGATGAACAGTGTCGGCGGCATCGAACGTCCCCAGCAATTCCGACCGAGGGCTTCGAGCAGGCCGCGGCCCGCTCCCACAACCGAGTCTATCAGCGCGGGCCGGCGGAGTCAATCATTTTGACCTGCGGGCGCGCGACGCCGTCGGCCGCTGGTGTCGCTTGCATTTGGAAAAGCGGCGTGCTATGATCGTCGCCCGGTCGCGGGACTGAACTGCTGATCGGAGGTCGGAACGTGGTCGAGCGCAGAAAGTCGACGGTTGTCCGCACGGTCGGGAACATCGCGGTCGTCTATTTCGTGGATTCGCAGATCCTCGAAGAGATGCAGATCAAGTGGCTGGGCAACGAGCTGCAGCAACTGGTGCAGGACCAGGGCCGGAACCAGGTCGTCATCAGTTTCGAGAACGTGGAGCGGTTCTCGACCGCGCTGCTCGGCAAGCTGATCGGGATGAAGAAAAAGGCCGCCGAGCAGCAGGGGGACGTCAAGCTCTGCGCCATCCCGCCCAGCATCATGGAGATCTTCAAGGTCACCGGGCTCGATGCGGCATTCGACATCTTCGACGACGAGATGGGGGCCATCAAGAGCTTCGGGCCCATCGGCTGAACGCCTCGCCCACGCACCCGCCCGCTCGACCGGTTCCTTTCTGTAACCCGCGCGGCAGCCAGCCCGTCACGCACGGGAGACCGGATGGACATCCTGGCCCAGAGGTCGGACCTCCGCGGGACCGTCGAGATCCCCGGCTCGAAATCGCATACCATTCGCGGCCTGTTCTTCGCCGCACTGGCGGATGGAACGTCGACGCTCCGCAAGCCGCTCGACTCGCTGGACACGCGTGCGGCGGCGGCCTGCTGCCGGGCGCTCGGGGCCGAGGTCCGGATCGGCGAGACCTGGGCGGTCGCCGGGGTCGCCGGGCGGCCGGACGTGCCCGCCGACGTCGTCGACGTGCGCAACTCGGGCACGACGCTGAACGTCGCGCTGTCCGCCGCCGCGCTCGCCGACGGCCACACGGTCTTCACCGGGGACGAGCAGATCCGGCGCCGGCCGTCTCAGCCGCTGCTCGATGCGCTCGTGCAGCTCGGGGCCGAGGCGTTCTCGACGCGCGGGAACGGCTGTCCGCCGTTCGTCATCGGCGGGACGCTCCGCGGCGGGCGATGCGCCGTGGCGGCCGCCTCGTCCCAGTACCTCAGCAGCCTGTTGATCAGCACGCCCCTGGCAGAGCGGGACACCGAGATCGAGGTGGTCGAGCTGAACGAGTCGCCCTACGTGCGCATGACGCTGGATTGGCTGGACCGTCTCGGGGCGGACTACGATCGGGACGGCCTGGAACGGTTTCGCATCGCAGGCGGGCAGACGTATCGGGGCTTCGACCGCCAGATCCCCGCCGACTTCTCGTCGGCCACGTTCTTCCTCTGCGCCGCCGCGATCTGCGCCGGCCCGGTCACCCTTCGCGGGCTCGACATGTCCGACACGCAGGGCGACAAGGCCGTCGTCGAGATGCTTCACACGATGGGCGCGGCGGTCGACGAGCGGGACGGCGAGCTGGTCGTTTCGGCGAACGGCCTGCACGGCGCGGACCTGGACCTGAACGCGACCCCCGACGCGCTGCCGGCGCTGGCGGTGACGGCGTGCTTTGCCGAGGGCGAGACGCGGCTGCTCAACGTCCCGCAGGCGCGGATCAAGGAGACGGACCGGATCGCGGTCATGCGGGCGGAGCTGGCGAAGATGGGCGGCCGGGTCCGCGATCCGGTCCGTCTCCTTGATCCGCGCCTGCGAGACGCGGCTGCTCAACGTCCCGCAGGCGCGTCTCGCCCTCGGCAAAGCA
>JAWODX010000349.1:0-3926 GCA_046483085.1 Planctomycetota bacterium | reverse complement strand
GTGATAAGCGGCGCCGCACGTCCGCCTTGCCGGATTTGAGCTGTCGCCGTGGGAGCTTGGCCAAGTCGGCGGAGTCAGCGGCTATGAACTCATGCCAGTCCTTCAACTCTCCCAACATAAGGCGACCGACTGCCGCTGCTCGATTCGCCTCCCGGATAGCAGCGACCTCTTTCTCCCTACCCGATAACATCCGCATTGGCATGATCCCCTTTCCGCCCTCCCTGTCTTCAGCCAACTACTTATTCTACACAATCTCCATTTGCAGGCGGATTCGGCCTCCGACAAGAATGGTACTATCGGCCAAGGCGACCGTCAAGCGCCTCTCGTCGACACAACATGTTGACGCAACACGGAGCGCCGACTACTACATTCGCCCCGGACAGTTTGATCGGTGCTCTTTCCTATGCAAACGGGAATCGAACCGGCAGGTTGGGCAATCGTCGTAAGTCGTGGCGTCGCCTACGTCGGAAATCTTGTTGACGAGGTGGGCGAAGTCAACAAGATTCAGAGAAACAGAGAGAGAACGGGCCGAAATCGGGCCGAAACGGGCGAAAATGGCGGCGACCTCGTCACGTCTACCAACGCCACGCGCAGCTTGGCCCTTGTCGCAAGTCGTTGGGCACGTGGCGTATAAGGCCGAAAGCCCGCCGGCGTTTGCCGGCGGGCCGTTGGGCGCAGAGAGACGGTTTGATTTGTGGGACTGGTGGAGGCGGGGGGAATCGAACCCCCGTCCCGTGACATTTCCGACCGAGTATCTACGTGCATAGTTCATCTATTGATGTTCGCCCCAAGCGGCTCCGATGAACAGGATCCGATTGCGGCTACCTCAGCAGAAATCTCGCCCTCGGCCCGCCGAGGAAGGGCGTCGGGCCAGCCTGCTGGCTGTCGTTCGCAAGATCCCGCAGGCTGGATCAGGCGAACGTGGCCGTCTTAGGCGGCCATGCGCAGATTGTTATCCGCACTTCTAAGTGGTGTCAGGTGTTTACCGAGGCCTCCTGACAACCTCGACACGCAACTCGATCCTCAACCTGTCCGGTCGATACCAAGTCGCCCCCATTGCCAAAGAGCAGTACATATAGGATACCACAAGCCGCGTGATTTTCAAGTCCTGAGGCGGTCTTTTCTCAGCATTTGCCAGGTTTTCGAGGTTGCCGAACCCCGGCGGAGACGACGAACCGCTGGCCACCGGCCCGGCTTGGCGTTAGAATATGCTCGTCCGAATTCCGAAAGGAGTGGTCATGCGTTTGATGCTCGCGATGTGGCTGGGGCTGGCGGCGGGCTCTGTGTCGCTTGCCGCCGAGCCGGTGAAGGTGATCTTCGGTTTCGAGGAGGCGGCGGCCCGGAAGCTGGGCGCAAAGGGGGAGGGCGACGAACTCCGCTGGCAGGTGAGCCAGTACAAGGTGCAGTGGTTCCGCAAGGGCGACGTGACGCAGGGCGAGTGGGCGCTGGCGGCGATGCGCGGGCAGTTCCTGAAGAGCGGGAAGACGCGATACAGCATTCTCCGGCGGCAGGCGGTGCTCAACACGTTCGGCTGGTTCCGCCGCCTGATCCCCAGCGACTGGTCGGGCTACGATCGTCTGCGGCTCGACTTCAAGAGCGTGAACGAGGCGGGCCGGGTCCGCGTGGAGATCGAGGACGTGCTCTGCCAGCCGATGGTGCGGCGGACGTTCGCCTTCCCGGCCGGGAAGTGGGTGGCCCTCGAGCTCGACCTGGCGGAGGCGTCGAAGCTGCACGAGGTCCGGCTGGGCACGCGGCGGGCGGAGCGGCTGGGGGTGGAGTCGTTCAAGGGCCGTGTCCTGAACCCGGCGAAGATGGCGAACATCTACGTGTACCTCGAGCAGCTCGACGGCAAGTCGACGATCCTGCTGGACAACCTCCGGCTCCTCGCGAAGGATGCCAGGGAGGAGGCGGAACGCCCGGTTCTGCGCGACGACTCGCCGCTCCTTACGCCCCGGGCGCTGCCGGATACCGAGCCGACGCCGGCGGCACTGCCGGACGGGTTCGAGCCGGCGCCGGCCCCGGACCGGCCGGTGATTCGCGAGGTCGACCTGAGCAAGGCGGGCAAGACGGGCTACGGTCGGCTGCGGGGGATCACCCGGCGCGGCCTGGCGGCGGCGGACGGGCGGCGGATGCTCATCGCGTTCCTCGCGGGCTACGTGCACGTGCTCCGGACGGTGGACGGCGGGAAGACGTGGGCCGGCCTGGACGGGCGGCCGAAGCCGACACGGTGCTACCACAGCGCGAACGCGCCGTCGCACTGCGCCTCGGCGGCCGGCCCGGACCTCCTGTATGCCTACACCGACCGGTGCTCGGGCGGACGGAACCCGTCGAACATGTTCTTCCGCCTGATCCGGTTCAAGGGATCGGGCTGGGAGCTCGGGCCGCCGCGCCTGCTCGACGTGGACTGCCGCCACTGCCCGGAGTGGAAAGTGCGCCTGCTTCGCATTCCGAGCGGCCGGATCTGGGCGTCCTGGATGCACCAGGACCGGTTCGGGGAACTGTCGGTCCGCGCCCGCTATTCCGACGACGAGGGCCGGACGTGGCGCGATCCGGACTCGAACGCGATGGTGATCGTGAACCGGGACAACTCGCAGGGGCCGCAGCGGTACGGCGCGACGCTCTGGGTCGAGGAGCCGAAGGAGCTGATGCCGCCGCTGCCGAAGGCGAACGGGCGGCTGGGAAAGATGTACTCGCGGGGGCAGGCGGTCGTCGTCCGGTACGGCGAGCACGTGGCGTGCGTGTGGGCGCGGAGCTGGCATCCGAACGCGGTGTGGAGCGTCTTCGACGGGCGGGCGTGGTCGGAGCCGAAGAAGATGGGCCGGGGCAGCCCGGGCAGCGCCGTCACGGTCGGGAAGCACGATGTCTACGTGACGCTGCACGACAAGCGGAAGGCTCGCCTCCTGCACCTGGTGGGCGGGAAGTGGGAGGACGATTCACCACCGGAAGGCCGACCCGGCCTGCTCTCCGTCTGCGGCGAGACGCTGTACACGTTCTGGACGAAGAAGGAGGGGAAGAAGGTGGCGGTCTACGAGGCGCACAAGAGAGGAGGGGAGTGGTCCGGGCCGCGGCGGCTGGCGCTGGAGGCCGTGCCGGGCGAGGGGCCGAAGGCGCGGCTGAGTCTCGTCGCCCCGGCGACCGCGCCGGCGGGGTTCGTCCCGCTGGCCTGGGGGCCGCATCACGAGTGGATCAAGATGACGGCGCTGCCGGCCCGCTGATCAGCGTTTGTCCAGCCAGGCGATGGTCTGCTCGATGACCTCGTTCTCCCAGGGGACCGAGTAGTAGCTGTGGTTGGCGCCGTCGACGGTGTGGAATGCGGCGTCGATCCCGTGGTCGTCACAGAACCGGGCGTAGTACTCGGGGGCGCCGATGGCCTCGTCGTCCCGGCTTCCATAGACGAACAGGGCCGGGCCGCGGTAGCCGACGAGGTCGGCCATGATGTCGCGAGCGGAGTCCTTCGGGTTGCGGCCCTCGGTTTTCGACCGGCCCTTGATCGTCCGGAAGACGCCTCGGAAATCGATCGCCCCCCGCAGGAGCTTCGCCCACGTCTGGCGCCGCATGGCCTTCTTCGCATACTCGACGAGGAAGAACGCCGAGCGCCGTGCCCGGTCGGTCTTGGGCTTCTGCGGCGCGAAGAGCGGGGTGGACCAGAGGATCAGCCCGTCGAACGATTTGTCGAGCGACGCCGCGCCGAGCACCACGTTCCCGCCCGAGCAGATGCCGAGCGGATAGACGCGATCGATGCCGGCCTCGGCCCGGACGAACCGCGCGCCGGCGAGCAGATCGTCGATCATCCCGTCCAGGTCGGCCGCCGCGGCGTCGCCCTCGCTGTCGCCGCGCCCGCGCAGGTCGAACCGGAGCGACGCGATCCCGTGCTCGGCGAAGCGCCGGGCGGCGTTGACGAACATCCGGTGCGGGCCGCAGCGGTA
>JAWODX010000067.1:0-3413 GCA_046483085.1 Planctomycetota bacterium | reverse complement strand
GATGATCTCTAGTATTTTTTCTTTATCGATCAATCCGTCGCGTCGTCCGACAACGGCTCGTTGGTGCGGACGTTGGAGAACAACGACATCGACAGCGAGGTGGGCACCTCCTGGAAGTCGGCCGCGTCGACGTACAGCCAGGGAATCGAGTAGCGCAGGTCGCCGCCGAGCAGGAACCCGATATCGGAGGTGCGCGCGTCGATCTCGGCCTCGACGGTGTGCGCGCGGCCCCACAGGTTCCGCTCGCTCACGGCCAGCGAGGCCGAGAAGCCGTCGAGCGTGCTGTACGTCGCGGCCGGCTGGAACAGCCCGGTCTGGGCCGACTCGAGCACGATCTCGACGAGCACCTCGTCGTCCTCCCCTCCCTCGAGCGGCAAGATCTGCCGGTCCACGGGCCGCACCGCCCCCTCGCGGAGCAGCTGACGCAGCCCGTCGTCGAGCTCGTCCAGCGACAGCACGGCGCCGACCTCCGGCAGCCGGCGGAGCACGACGAACGGCTCCGCGCCCGGCGTTCCCGAACGCCACGAGATGCCGTACTCGCCGATGCGATACTCGGTCACGCGCTGGACGTACACGCCGTCCAGCCAGTTGTAGTCCGGCTGGGACGCCACGACGTAGCCCGCCTCGGCGTACGCCTCGGCGATCCGGCGGAAGTCCTCCTCCGCCAGCGTGGAGGTGAACGTGTCGCCCGGCTGCAGGGCCAGGCGCTCTGCCAGCGTCTCGTCGGACAGCACGGTGTTGCCTTCGATGCGGATCGTCTCGATCTCGCCCGCGGTATCGGGCGGGCCCAGCTCGAACGTCACGCGGACGCCGCCGGCCGGGTTCACGAGCGGCACCAGCCGCACGTCGCCGCTACGGCCTTCGGCCAGGCGGCGCACGTCGGCGAGGAGGGCGTCGTAGTCGAACAGGTCCCCCACGTCCAGGCTGAGGCGATCCGCGTCGATGCCCAACGGCGTCGTGTCGATCGAGGCGATGCGAAGCTCGCGCAGCTCGACCTCGAGCACGCCGCCGCGCAGCTGCGTGGCGTCCAGGTCGACGCCGCTCTGGCGGTAGCCCAGCTCGGCGTAACGCTCGCCGACGCGGCGCACGGCGCCTCGGTAGCTGTCCAGGTCGAACGACTCCTGATCACGGACGAGGGCGAACTCGTCGCGCAGCTCCTCCTCGTCGAACACGGCCGACTCGGAGAACACCACCTCGTCGAGCCGGGCGGCCTCGTCGACGACGTAGCGCACCCGAAGCGGGGCATCCTCGCCGCGATCGGCCAGCTCGGGCGCACGCTCGGTCTCGAGCGTGACGGTCGGACGGAACGGGAAGCCCTCGTCCCGGTAGCGGTCCGCGATCGTTCGGGTCGCCTCGTCCGCGCGTCCGATGTTGAACACACGCCCATTCGCGAGCAGGTGCTCCCTGGCCACGAGCTCCCGCAAGGTGCTGGGCGCGAGGCTCTCGACCCCGTCGAAGACCACCTCGCCGATCTCCGGGTTCTCCTCCACGCGCACCAGCAGCACCGGACCGGCCGGCTCGTCGAGCAGCGACACGCTGACGCTGGCGAACGTGCCGAGCCCGTACACGCGGTTCCGCTCGGCCTCGAGGTCGATCCGTTCCGCCGGCGTCCCGACCCGTCCCGATGCCGGATGGGCTGCTGGTTGTCTTCTGGGCGATCTTCGGGCTGGGCTTGCCGGCGCTGTTCCTCTTCGGCGGCCTGGTGACGGAGGTGCGCGACGACGGCATCTACATTCGGTATGCCCCGTTCCATCGCCGCTTCCGCAGGATCGCGTTCGACGAGCTGAAAGGGTACGACGTGCGGACCTACCGGCCCATCGTCGAGTATGGCGGCTGGGGGATTCGCCTGGGGTGGAAGGGGAAAGCGTACAACGTGAGCGGAAACCACGGCGTGCAGCTGGAGCTGGCGGACGGCAGGCGGCTGCTGGTCGGCTCGCAGCGGGCGGAGGAGCTGGGGCGGGCGATCGAGGCCCAGGGGGGTGGGCGGTGGGACCGGGAGGCCGGGTAGCTACGCTGGCCGCTGAGGGGTAGCGGCCGGGACGGCTCGGGGAGATGGCTAGGTCCTCGCGGTGGAGGCGTCCCGGGTACACGGGAGAGCGTGCGGATCCGGCACACATTGTTCAGATACAGGGGATTGACAATGCCGAACTGATCTGGTGTCGCCGGTCTTAACCCGAAGTACCCGGTCTCAGGGGCGGAGCCCGCGGGTTTCTGGGTGGGGTTGTGGGACGGGATGACCAGCCGGATCACCTTCGTCATCAGCTTGTTCAACCCTGATGCTCGCATCTACGAAGTTGACGACAACGGCCGCTGGTACGACCTCGGCTTCGTCATGGGCGTATCGGTCTCGCTCGGTGGTGGGGGATTCAGCATCAGGACCATCGATCCTTCCGCATACAGCAGTGCTTATACTTCCTCCCGCTGCCGCAGGGACAGGGTTCATTGCGGCCGACCGTGTCGCTCGGCGAGGTCATCGCCCGGTGGGGGGCGTGCTCGGGCCCCTCTTGCATCAGCTCCTGCAACTGGTCGTAGGCCGGGTGGTCAGGATCCGAGGCGGCCCGCTTCACCATGGCATAGTGCCGCTCCAGGCGGGCCAGAAAGCGCGGATCGGTCAGCACCGCGTCTTTCACCAGCGCGAGCAGGGCCTCGGCATGCCTGCTCTGCGCGTTCATTCGATCGATGAACGGACCTGGCATCGGACCGTCGCGGTCGAAGGCGTAGCTGATGGAGGCGAGGGAGTCCTTAAGGCGGTCCTCTCTCACCACGGTGAACATCACCCGCCGGCAATCACAATCGGGGTCAGGGCAGTAATGCTCGAGGAGAGCGTACTGTCCCGCGGGCAGCTGGTCATGCGCAACGAGCAGGTGCATCACCCGGGTCTCGTCAGCGGCAAGCTCCGGCTCCACCAGGTAGAACGGAATCAGGTACATAGCGTCTTCCTATCGCTCACTGACCGACGTCGAGAGCGTGCACCCAGGGCATCACATCCTCCACGGCGCGGACGAGGCGCTGGTCAGCGGTCCAGAACTCCGCGCCCAGCCACTCCGCCAGCGCGAGATAGTGGGCATCGTAGGCCGCGGGGAGCGAGAGACGCCCCGCGAGGTCAAGGGCCATGGCGTGCAGCTCGGGCTCTCCGTAGAGGCGTATGGGGAGGGCGAGAGCGGCTCTGAGCGCCAAGCGCACGGCCGCGGCGCTGATCGTCTCCGCGTGCTGGTAGCGGTAGAGCGCGTTGCTGACCTCATAGAGGAGGAGCGTCGGGGCGACGAAGTACCGCCTATCGGCTTCCCACCGCTCCCACATGGCCCGAACCCGTTCGTCGTCGGGGTATGCGGAGGACAACAATACCCCGCCCCCCGATGATCTGCCGCCATCGCTGCGCCCTGTCGGTCTCTGGTTTTACCCGGAAGGAAAGC
>JAWODX010000030.1:0-17944 GCA_046483085.1 Planctomycetota bacterium | reverse complement strand
AACCCGAACGAGAGCTCGCCCTGGTACCACATCAAGTCGCTCCACCCGCACACTGTCGATGTCATGCGGTACTTCTGCGGCGACGTCGCCGCCGTGCACTGCTTCGCGACCAAGGCCCCCGGCCGGGCGATCTGGTCCACCGCCCACTTCAGCATGACGTTCACGAACGGCGTCGTCGGCGGGCTGACCGGCAGCTACGACATCGAGCGCGGCCACCCGATGGAGCGGTGCGAGGTCGGCGGGACCGGCGGCCGGTTCGTCCTCGACGACATGTGGCGCGAGCTCACCCTCTACCCCGCGGGCGACCTCGAAAAGACCGTCTACACCAACCCGACGTTCGGCGGCTACACCGGGTTCATCGACACCTTCCGCGACCGCATCCACCGGTTCCTGGAGCAGGTGACCGACGGCGCGACGCCCGACGAGATCGACGGGTCCGGCGCCGACGGCCTCGCCGCGCAGAAAGTCCTCGCCGCCGCCATCGAATCCATCGAGACCGGGCAGGTCGTCGAGCTGTAGTGTCGCACGCCCGGCGGTGGGGCGAAGGGGAGGAGTGTGAGAAAGAGAAACGGGGAATTGGAGGAGAGGAGAAGGGCGTATCCACGCCGGGACAACCGTTGACTCGGAAAAGCGCGGTTGGATATGCCGGATCGGCGGAGTCGAGCCGGCATTTCCTCAGAAGTTCCTGGAGGGGGTGCGGGGGAAGCCTTCTTTCAAGAAGGTTCCCCCGCATTCCGTCACCAATCGGGGCGTTGTTCCCGGAATCAGTCCAGGTGGAAGACCTCTTCCAGCGGCTGCATGCTGGTGTCGGCGGCGCCGGTGCCGAGCTGCTCGAAGTACGGCGCCATCATCTCCTGCCAGCGCTCGTTGACCTCCTTGTCCTGCATGCCCGCCACGGCGGCCTCGAAGTCCGGCGTCTCGCAATAGCCGACCAGCAGCCCGTCGTCGCGCAGGAACAGCGAGTAGTTGTGCCAGCCGGTCTCGCGGAGTGCGTCGAGCATCTCCGGCCAGACCTCCTCGTGCTTTGCCCTGTACTCCTCGATCCGGTCTTCCTTCACCTTGAGCAGAAAGCACACGCGTTCCACGGCGGACCTCCCTTCGATACGGTCTCAATCGTCGGTGGGGCAGGCATTCTTGCCTGTCCAGGTGGCGGACAGGAATGTCCGCCCCACCTTTGGGATACTTCGTTACTCGTCGAGAAGACTTTGCACATCGACCGGTTCGCCGGCGTTCGCGATCGACCGGTTGGCGGCGGCCCCGACGAGCACGGCCTGCACCGCCTCCGCCAGCGAGGCCATCCGATCGTTCGGCTCGAGCGCCCAGTCGCGCCCGAAGAAGTCGTGCCGGAGCTGCGGATCGGCGCCGCCGTGCCCGCCCTCGGCGCGCTCGAGTGAGACGTCCACCGCGCCCTCGGCGGGCAGGTACAGCTTCAGCCACTCGGTCGCGATCTCCTCGATGCCCGGCAGGTGCTGGCTGCCCGACGCAAACCCGGTCGCGCTCCGGCCGAAGTACTCCAGCCGCCCCTCCGTGCCCTCGACGATGACTCGCTGCGACTCGTACGGGCAGTACGCCGTCAGGGTGTAGCTGCATTCGATCCCGTTCTCGTAGCGGATCAGGGCGCTCATCTGGTCGTAGATGTCGATCTCGGGGTCGAACACACAGCCGTCGCGGTAGTACCCGTCGGCCGACTCCGCCTCGCGATAGAGCTTCCGGTAGACGTCGCGCCGGAAGAGGTCGACGTGGAAGTCGCACTCGTCGGCGTGCGGGCAATCGCTGCAGCGCGGCCCGCGGAACGGCCCGTTCGCGCCATAGAACCGGAGCGAGCCCTGGGCGGCGACGCGGACCGGGGTCGAGTCGGCCCACCAGTTGATGCAGTCGAAGTGGTGACAGGCCTTGTGGACGAGCAGCCCGCCGCTGTTCGCCATCATCCGGTGCCAGCGCCGGAAGTAGTCCGCCCCGTGGCACCGGTCCAGTGTCTCGTCGAACTGGATGAAGAACGGCGTTCCGATCCGGCCGGAACGGAGGACCTCCCGGATCTTCGAGTCGGCGGCGCCGTAGCGCGCATTGTGCGTCACCAGGCAGGTGCCGTCGCTCGCCCGCTCGGCGGCCAGGATGGCGCGGCACTGCTCGGACGTGGTGCACAGCGGCTTCTCGCTGATCGCCCGGGCGCCCCCCTGAAGCGCGGCGACGACGTGTTCGGCGTGGGCGGCGTCCTTCGTGGCCACGACGACGGCGTCGGGCTCGGTGGCCCGGAGCATCTCGGCCGTCTCGGTGAACTGCGGCACGTCGAGCTGGAGCTCGTCGGCCGCGGCCTTCATCCGCAGCGGATTGATGTCGCAGACCGCGACCAGCTCGGCCGTCTCGGGGAAGTCCCCCGTCAGAGGCCGGGCGAACATGCCCAGCCCGCGGTGGCCCGTCCCCACCAGAGCGTAGCGTTTCTTCTCCATGCCGTCCTCCGTATCGGGTTTCGATGTGCGAGGGATTCTAGCGGGGCCGGGGCCGCTCATCAAGGGCCGGTCGCGCCGCAGCCCCGGCCGGCCCGTGGCTACAGGTTCGAGAGGATGAGATTGACGTCCACGTACCGCCGGACCATCTTCTGGGCGGCGTCGATCTTGTCGGTGTCGGTCGGCTCGATCTTGAACACGATCTCGTTGATGCGGCGGGAAGCGGTCGCCGTGTCCTCGCGGGACAGGAGGACGGGGAGGCGGGCCTGGCGCAGGTGCTCCATCGTCGGCTCGGGCGGGACCAGGCCGCCGGTCAGCACGAACCCGGCGAGCCGCGGCGGCCCGTCGGCCATGTGCTCGTCGATGCAGACCTCGATGTTGTCCGTCCGGTCGCCCGGTGTGATCACCAGCGTGCGGTCGCGGAGGTACTGCTGCATGTGCTCCGGCTTCATCGCCGCCACGATCCGCTGTTCCACCCGGTTGTTCAGGTACTTCTCGCCCGCCAGGACGTCGAGCTCGACGTGGTGCAGCAGTTGGCCGACCGTGGGATAGGTGAGGCTCGCCGTGAACGGGGCGCAGCCGAGCAGCCGCATCCCCATGTTCCCCAGCCCCGCCGTCACCACCCGTTTCACCTTCTCGTACTTCTCCGGCAGCACTTTGTTGAGCACCGCGCCGATGGTGGGCACGCCCCGCGAGGCGAAGAGCGAGGCGCTGAGCGCGATCTCGTCGATGGGCCGCCCGATCCCGCCGCCCGACACGATCAGCGCCCTGCAGCCGATCGCCTCGGCCACGTCCGCGTTCGACAGCCCGAAGCACGAGCCGACGCCCGCGTGACCGGTCCCCTCGATGATCATCGCGTCCTTCCCCTCGACCAGCCGGGCGTAGCAGTCCTGGACGCGTCTCCGCAGCCGGAGCCGGTCCCGGGCGAAAATGTGCTCCTCCGTGAAACCCCGCTCGACGGTGATCGGGCTCATGTCCGTGAGCCGGTCTTCGGTGCGGAACGTATCTCGAATCAGGACCACGTCCTCGTCGATCTTGTCGCCGTCCACGACCACGTAGCTCTGGCCGACGGGTTTCATGAAGCCCGCCCGCAGGCCGCAGTCCCGCAGCGAGCGGACCAGGCCCAGGGCGGTCGTCGTCTTCCCCATGTGCTGCCCGGTCGCCGCGATGTACAGTGGTTGATACTTCACCGGGGTCACCCGCTCGTTCTGCGTGCTCGACGGTCACGAGATTGTAGGCGGCGCCTCCACGCGGCGCAAGAACCGACCGCCGCCCGGCGCGCCCGACTTGACAGCCCCCCGCCCGCCACTATGATGCGCGGGCGACCGCCCGGAGCGTCGGCATGAGCCTCCTGTACGATCGACTGACCCGCTACCTCGTCGCCCTCGCCAGGGAATTCGAGCCGAACGTCGAGACGGTCCTCGACCCGAACAGCGACCAGGGCATCTACGGGCACGACAACAACGCCAACCCCGCGCTCGCCTTCCTGGCCCTCTACCGGGACGACCACCCGGAGAACCCCTACGCCGGCGAGCCGAGGGCGCTCGACGTCTACCGGAAGCTGGTCGGCGGCTGGCTGAAGAAGTGGGAGGACAGCGGCGAGACCTACCGCTTCCCCGAATGGGCTGTCTTCATCATGTGCTGCGGGCTGGACCTCGCCGAGCCGGAGCTGGGCGCCGACCTCGCCGGCCGCGCGCGGCGGCTCGTCGCGTGGTACGTCGAGCGGGACCTGCGGCGCCCTTTCTTCTTCACCGCCCCCAACCACGAGATCTGGAAGCTGGTCGACGCGGCGCTCGCCGGGCGGCTGCTCGACCGGCCCGACTGGCGCGAGCAGGCCCGCTTCGAAGCCGAGCAGATGATCGCCTGGCAGACCGACGAGGGCTTCTGGGAGGAGGGCCGCCACCACGGCCCCTCGCTCAAGTACAACTTCGTCATGCTCGCCGGCCTGGCGACCCTCGCCCGAGAGCTCGGGAACCCCCGGCTGATCGAGTCGGCCCGGCGGCTCGCCCGGTTCGCCGTACGCTGGGTCTTCCCCGACGGGGTCCCGGTCGGTGCGTTCGACGGACGCCGGACGACCGGCCCGATCGGCATCTGCCCAGGCCTCGAGCTCGTACCGGAGGGCGTCGCCCTGATGGAGCGGGCGCTCGAGTTCTGGGACCGGACCGGCTGGCTCGACCCGGGCCTGGAGGACGGCCCGGTGCAGCGCGGCACGATCCAGAACGACTGGCGCTCGGCGGCCTGGCTGATCTATCAGTCCCGGTGGCTCGGCGACGACGGGGCGCCCGAGCGGGCCCCGCTGCCGACGGAGCGGCCCGGGGCGATTCTGGAGAACCACACCACGACGTTCGACGGCGTCCTCCGCCGGCAGGGGCCGTGGTGCGTGGGGCTCTCCGGGCAGGTCTCCGATGTGCCGAAGGACACGCTCTTCATCTATCGGCTCGAACGACAGAGCCGGATCGAGCTCTGGCACGAACGGGCGTCGGTGGTCGTCGGCGGTGGGCACAACCTGGTCACCGCCGATCAGCCCAGGTACAACGCGTGGGTGGACCCCGGCTATCGGGCTGAACCGGCCGGTTACGCGAGCAAGGCCGGGAGCGGGCCGGGCAGCCCCGAGATGGCACGCCGCCGGTCGTTCTACTACCCCCGCGCCGCGGCGAGCGGGACCAGGGGCGAGACTTCGTGGCTCGAGCTGGTCTTCGCCCACGCGACCGTCCGGTTCGAGATCGAGCCGGACGGCGAAGCCCTGGCGATCCGCTACCGCTACCGGGCGGCCGGTGTCGAGGAGCTCCGCGTTGCGGTCCCGATGGTCGTCTGGGACGGCGGGCACGTGCTGGCCGACGGCCGCCCCGTCGAGCCGGAAGCGCAGCCGGCCGAGCTCGCGATCGAGCGCCGGGTGACGGTCGAGCAGGCGCTGTTCGCCGCCACCGCGACGCTGACCGTGCCCGAGGCCGGCCGGACGCACGTGGTCTTCCCGCTCGGCGCGACGGAGCCCGGCTACGGCCCGACCCTGCTCTCGCTCGCGTTGGTCGAGACCGTGCTTCCGGACGCCGGCCGTGAGGGCGCCGGCCAGTGGACACTTGACGTGACCAGTAGCTGAGAGCCGAGAGCCCACGGCTGACAGCCGAGAGCGAAGGAGGATGGCAAGCCATGAGCGAAGCGACGATCCGGGCGGACCAGGACGAGTACACCGGCGAGGTGATCCTGGACGGGTTCGGGCCGGGCCTGGACGACTGGCACCAGGAGGGGCTGGGCGAGTTCTGCCTCGACGGGGACCGAATGCTGATCGACGCCCGCGAGGGCGGATACTCGGCGTTCTACAAGACCGAGCTCCCGGCGAACGTGGCGGTCCGCTACCGGGTGAAATCGGCGCCCCCGTACCAGCAGAACAACTTCAACCTGATCAGCCACTGCCGGCCGCCGGAGCCCGGCTGGCCGATCGTCGAGCTCGGCCGCTACCCCGGATATCGCGAGTTCGAGAACTACATCGTCACGTTCGTGAGCGACCGGGACAAGGACGGCTGGGGCGACGAGGACTATACCGACGGCCGCGTCCGGTTCCGGCGGAACCCCGGGTTCGAGCTGAACCGGGAGCAGTACCCCGACAGCGTCTACGGCAAGGAGTACGAGATCGTGTACGCGGTCGAGGACGGGGTGATGCACTACTACATCGACGGGACGAAGATCGACGACTGGCGCGATCCCGAGCCGCTGGGCGGCGGGTTCTTCGCGTTCCGCACCTACTGCACCGTCGCCGAATACCGGGACCCGCTGTTCATCGCACTTTGAAAGAGAGCCGCGGATCCACGTGGATGGAAGGCACCGGCCGAGAAAGGAGAACCGGAAAAACGGGAAGATAGGAAAGGAAGGAGGCAGCGTTTGCCTGCCGGTTCATGAAGTTTCTTTCCCAATTTCCCCTTTTCCCCCTTTCCCTTGCTGTTTGCTCCCTTGCTGTTTGCTCGCCCTTGAACCCATCCGTGTTGATCCGTGTTCATCCGTGGTAGAGCCAGGATGGAGGACCGAATGAAGAAGATCTGGGTCGAGCCGGGCGGAACGATCTCGGTGAAGGACGAGCCGGAGCCGGAGCTCCGCCCGCACTGGTACCTGACCGACACGCAGTACTCGCTGATCAGCGCGGGCACCGAGACGATGCACGTCCGGAACCAGATGAAGCCCGGTGCGACCGGCCCCCGGCGGATCGGCTATAGCAACTCGGGCATTGTCCGCGAGGCGGGCGAGGGCGCGACACGGTTCGAGCCGGGCCAGCTCGTCGGCTGCTACGGCAGCGGCTACGCCGACCATCAGTCGGTCTCCGCCGTGCCCGAAACGCTGATGGCGCCGTGCCCCGAGCCCGTGACGCCGGAGCAGGCGGCGTTCTGCGGGGTGGCGACGTTCGGCCTGAACGGCCTGCGGCTCTGCGAGCTGTCGTTCGGGGACGTCGTCGCGGTCATCGGGCTCGGGCTGATCGGCCAGATCACGCTGCAGATCGCCGAGGCCGCCGGCTACCGGACCGTCGGGCTGAGCCACTCGGACAAGCTGCTCGAGCTGGCGTCCGAGCTGGGGGCCCACGGCGTGGTCAAGGCCGGCGAGCCCGACTCCATCGACAGGGCGATCGAGATGGCGGTTGACCTGGGCGGGGCCGAGCCGGCCGAGGGCCGGCCGGGCGGGTTCGACGCCGCCGTCGCCTGCTCCGGCCGGACCGGCGACAACACCGCGCTGCTCGAGGCGCTCGACCTGATCCGCGACAAGGGCGCGGTGTGCATCGTCGGCGCCCCGCAGCTCGAGTTCCCGAGGGCCCCGTTCTTCGCCCGCGAGGCCCGGCTGGTGATTGCGCGGGCGGCGGGCGTCGGCCGGTACGACCCGCACCACGAGGACGAGGCCGAGCCCATCCCGCACAGCCACGTCCGCTGGACCGAGGGCCGGAACCTCGCCGAAGTGGTCCGGCTCATCGGCGAGGGCAAGCTGAACGTCGACCGGCTGATCACCCACCGGTTCGACGTGACCGACGCCGCCGAGGCGTATGACCTGATCCTCAACCGGCCGAAGGAATGTCTCGGGGTCCTGTTCCGGTACGATGAAAGTGACAAGTAATAAGTTATAAGTGGTGAGGCGATTGCGGGTGATGAATGCGCACGGCAGATGAACCGCCGCCTGCGACTTATCACTTCTCACTTATGACTTATGACTTATAACTTGTCACTGCCCCCAAGGAGGAGTGCACATGCCTGTGAAGCTGACCGACGCGTACACCGGTTTCGGCGGGCTCGGGAACGCGAAGCGCGAGCACCTGCCGCTCGACGAGATGCTCGCGTACATGGAGGAGCTCGACATCGCCAGGGCGCTGGTCCGCACGGTCCCGGACGACATGGAGCGCGAGTGGCTGTCGGCGAACCAGATCCTGTACGACATCTGTGCCGAGCACGACGGCCTCGTGCCGTGCCCGGTGCTCATCCCGCCGACGGCCCGCGACTATCCGCCGGAGGACGCGCAGGTGGATCGCGCTCTCGCCGGCGGCGCGGGCGCCGTGCGGCTGCGTCCGAAGACCGACAACTGGCCGATCCGCGAGTGGGTCTGCGGGCCGCTGCTCCGGGCGCTGCAGGAGAAGCGCCTACCCGCGTTCCTGCACGAGCGCGACCTGCCGCTGGCCGACGTGCCGTTCGGCGGGGCCCACTCCGGCTTCCCGCTCGCCGCGGTGGGCGACCTGGCCGGGGCGTATCCCGACCTGCCGATCATCCTCGCCGGGTTCGACTATCGGGTGATGCGCACACTCCTGCCGCTCTTGCGGACCTTCCGGAACGTCCACACGGCGACCGGTTACAATTTCGCCATGCATCGGGGACTCGAATTCCTGGTGCGCGAGTTGGGGCCCGACCAGATCCTCTTCGGGACCGGCTTCCCCGTCGCCGAGCCGGCGATGTACGTCACCCAACTGATGTACGCCGACATCCCCGACGACGCCCGGGCCGCCATCGGCTCCGGGAACCTCGAACGCCTGCTGGAGGGCATCGTCCGATGAGCACACTGATGGAACGCGCCCGACGCGGCGAGCCGCTGGCCGACGTCGGGATCATCGACATCCACGGCCACCTCGGCTGGACCGGCTGCCCGCTCCCCTACGCCCCGCCCGAGGAGATGGTCGCCGAGATGGACCGCCTGGCCATCGAGTCCGTCGCGGTCAGCCACAGCCGCTGCATCTATACCCGGCCGGACTACGGTAACGAGAAGGTGCTCGCCGCGATGCGCGCTCATCCCGGACGCATCCTCGGCTACGTCGCGATCCATCCCCGGAGCGCCGAGTGGGTCGAGGAACAGATGACGCAGTACATCGGCGAGGGGTTCATCGGGCTGAAACTGCATAACGCGAATGGCTTCCCGTACACCGACGAGGCGTATGAACCTGCGCTCGCGATCGCGAACGAACACCGCATGCCCGTGCTGCTGCACACCTGGGGCCAGCCCGAGACGCTCGGCCAGTGCCGCGAGCTCGCTGGGCGCTATCCGGACGCCGCCCTGCTGCTGGCGCACTCGGGCGTCGAGAACGAGCCCGGCTACATCGAGCTGGCGCGCGACGCGCCGAACGTGATGCTCGAACTCGCGCTGAGCCGGGGGCCGCGCGGCCTGGTGCAGCGGCTGGTCGAGGCGGTCGGCGCCGATCGCGTGGTGTGGGGCAGCGACGCGTTCTTCATGGGCCAGGCCCAGCAGATCGGCAAGGTGCTCGGCGCGCGGATCAGCGACGAGGACAAGGTGAAGCTCCTGTCGGAGAACGCGCGCCGCGTCCTCGGCCGCGTGGTCGAGCAGGGATAGACGCAGATCGCCGGGGGGCCGGAGCGCCGGCCGGCGACCTGTCTGAGCTACTTTGATGATGAAAGGAAGCGCACCTTGAGCGACCAGGAAGGCAACCTCCTGGAAGACGCCGTGGTGGGGACGGTCGACGTCGAGCCGGGCGGCGGCCGGCCGAACATCCTGATGCTCTTCTCCGACGAACACAACGCGCGCATGGCCGGCTTCATGGGCGACGAGCTCGTGGAGACACCGAACCTCGACCGCCTCGCCGCCGAGGGCGTCGTGTTCGACAACGCTTACTGCAACTCGCCGCTCTGCTCGCCCTCGCGCCAGTCGTTCATGGCCGGCCTGTACCCCCACCGGATCGACATGTGGAACAACACGTCCGCGATGCCGATGGATACGGTGACCTGGGCGCACATGCTCTCGGCCGCCGGCTACGAGACCTCGCTCTTCGGCAAGATGCACTTCAACGGCTACCAGAAGCTGTACGGTTTCGACCGCCGGCCCGTGCTCGAAGGGAGCAACCTCGGCGAGCAGTTCCACTCGTGGGGCATCCGGACCAGCCACGACTGGACCCGGCCGCTGCCGTACCGGACCGGGACCGACGGGATGCGGACGCAGCTCCGGGAGGCCGGGCCGGACACGCCCGAGCGGCAGCCGATCTTCCAGCACGACCTCCGCATCCTCGGCGGCACGCTCGACGACCTGCGCGACAAGGCCGCCAACCCGCCCGACCGGCCGTGGGCGATCTGTGCCAGCTTCGTCCTCCCCCACCCGCCGTACAAGGCGCGGCCGGACCTGTTCGAGCGCTGCCGGGGCCGCGGGAACCTCCCGTTCAACCCCACCGGTGAGGGACGCGACACGTGTGACCGATATCTCCAGCACTTCTTCGGGAACCCCGGCGAGCTGCCCGGCGACGTGATCCGACGCGCACGCGAGACGTACTTCGCGCTCATTACCGAGTTCGACGAATACGCCGGCCGGATCCTCGACTGCCTCGAGGAGACCGGGCTGGCCGAGAACACGGTCGTGTTCTACTTCAGCGACCACGGCGAACTGGCCGGCGAGCACGGGCTGTGGGCCAAGGTCTCGCTGCTCGAATCGTCGGCCCGCGTCCCGCTCGTCGCACGCTGGCCGGGCCACTTCGGCGAGGGCGTCCGCGTCGGCACGCCCGTCTCGCTCGTCGATCTCTACCCGACGTTCCTCGACGTCGCCCGCACCCGGATGCCGGAGCCGCTGCCGCTCGACGGGCATTCGCTCCTGCCGCTGCTGACCGGCGAGCCGGACGCGTTCCAGGGCGGCGACGTATTCTGCGAGTTCGAGGGCGAGGGCTGGAACCATCCGCGGGCGTTCCTCCGCTCCGGTCGGTTCAAGTACGTCTACAACCAAACGGCCGACGAGCGGCTGTACGACCTCGACGCCGATCCGATGGAGATGACCGACCTGTCGGGCGACCCGGGGCACGCGGACACACGGGCCGGGATGCGGACGAGGCTGCTCGACGGCTGGGACCCGGCCGAGATCGAGCAGCGCGTGTTGCTCGCCCAGGCCCGGCGCAAGATCGCACGCTGCAGGAATGTGTGCAAGGACATCGGCTGGTAAGGCGGTCTAACAGAAGCTCGGTGGAGCAGGCATTCTTGCCTGCTGCGCGGCAGACAGGAATGTCTGCCCCACCGTTTTGTTGGAGGTCCTAAATATCCAGGGAGGCAATGATGATTCTGGACGGACACATCCACGTCCGCGAGATGGGCGGAGACGCTGCGGCGTTCGTCGAGCAAATGAATGACGCCGGCATCGACGGCGGCGCCGTCGTCTCGTACTCGCCGCCATCCTTCCGCGGGGCCGAAGGCGATGACTCGGAGGCACGGCTCGACGACGTGCTCCGCTGGACCGACGGCCACGACCTCCTGTTCCCCCTCTTCTGGATCGACCCGCTCGAGGCGGGCGCGTCGGGCCAGGTGGCGGCGGCCGTCGAGCGCGGCGTCGCCGGGTTCAAGGTCATCCCCAGCCGGCACGAGCCCGGCGACGAGCGGGCGATGCCGGTCTACCGGCAGATCGCCGCCGCCGGCAAGCCGATCCTCTTCCACTCGGGCATCCTGTGGGACGGGCGCCCGTCGGGCAACTTCTGCCGCCCCTGCAACTACGAGGCGCTGCTCGAGGTCGACGGCCTCCGCTTCGCCGTCGCCCACATCTCGTGGCCGTGGATCGACGAGTGCATCGCCGTCTACGGCAAGTTCCTCAACGCCCGGTCGAACCGCCCGGACCTGTCCGTCGAAATGTTCATCGACCTCACCCCCGGCACGCCGCCCATCTATCGCCGCGATGCGTTGACGAAGCTGTTCACCGTCGGCTACGACGTGGCGCACAACGTGATCTTCGGCCTCGACTGCTGCACCAACGACTACAACGTCTCGTGGGCGACGCAGTGGATCGAGCGGGACAACGCGATCTACGACGAGCGCGATCTCCCCGACGACGTCCGCGAGCAGGTGTTCGGGGCGAACCTGCGGCGGTTTGTCGGGGCGGGGGAGGTCGAGGTCGATCACAGGCCGCTTCGGCCCGCCGAATGACCGCCCGCCGGTCCAGATTCGGCAACCAGCATAAGTCGCTGTGATGAAGCCACTTACGTAGAACCCTGCCCGCCTGTGCGGCGCGGCGTTGCGTTTTCTGGACGGGGCTCCGCTCCTTCGTTCCACACTGCGAAAGACCCTTCCAGCCATAACCGACTGCGCTCTAAGGCGTTACATCACGCACCCCGGCGCCCCGCCGGATCCGGCACGCACATTGCAGAAGAATCGCGTGTCTGGCGTCGGGGGCCGCTGCATCCCCGGCATCAGTGTCGAGTTCGTGCGAATGAACGATTCAGGAGACGCCCACATGTCCGGCATCACCCGGCTCGCCGCCACGGTGCTCTTCTTCGCTTCCCTTCTGTGTCTCGTCCCGGTCGCCCGGGCCCAGCTCGTACCGGCGCCCTACCAGGAGTGGTACGTGACGTCCGACAGCGCCGGCTCGCATCAGACGACGACGGGCGTCCCGGCCTTCGGGCTGGACCACGACGGGATCGGCGACGTGACCGCGACCGTGCCCGGCGTCGGCCGGTTCCGGATGACCGGCACGCTGCTGCCCGGCGGCACCTCGCTCGTCACCGCCGCTCACGGCCTGACCGACCGCTCCGGCTCGCCCGTCCCCGGCACCGCCGTCACGCTCACCTGGACCGTGAACGGGCAGACGATCACCGCCTCGAGCTCAGCGGTCACCGTTCATCCCGGCTTCACGGGCAACCCGACCGAGGGCAACGACCTGGCGGTCGTCACGTTCGACTCCCCGATCGCCGCCGCCGTTCCCCGGTACGACATCTACCGCGGCTCGGGCGACCTGCGGCTCGGCGGGCAGCAGGTCAAGGTCGGCTACGGCCGCAGCGGCCTGGGCGCCAGCGGCGACAGCCTGCCGGCCGGCACCAAGCGGGCCGGGCTGAACTCGAGCGACGCCGACGCCCGCGCCGTGCTCGACGCGCTCGGCGACGGATCGAACCCGTTCGGCTCCGCACTGCCACCTGCCGGCGCCGGCGCCGCCTACGACTTCGACAGCGGCCTGGCCGAGAACGACGCCCTGCAGCATCTGCTGGGCGCCGACTACGCCCACCTCGGGTTCGGCGCCGACGAGGTCGGAGCGGCCCCGGGCGACTCCGGCGGCCCCACCTTCCTCGAAGCCAACGACACCCGGCTCGCCCTGTCGCCCGGCGTCGACCTCGGGCTGGTGATCGTCGGGGCCCCGCTGGCCGCGGACCTGGTCCTGCACAAAGCGGGGAACAACGCCACGGCGTACGCCGTCCGTTACGCCGGCGACACGACGAGCGTCGACGGGGCCGGCAGCTTCGGCGGCAGCATCCCCGACTTCAAGATCACCGGCGTCACCTCCTACGGCTTCGGGTTCGCGTCCAACCCGCCCGACGCCGTCCCCTACGTGACCAACGCGAGCTGGGGCGAAATCGCGGTCGACACCCGTGTCGCGCACTACCAGGATTTCCTCGACCCGTTCATCGAGGAGGGCTTCCGGCCGATGGCCACGCAGCCCGTTCCGGTCACCATCGACACGTCGTCGCCGGGCACGAAACAGGTCACGGTGACCGTCGACAACCTGGCGGCGACCGCCGAGTTCGCCGACAGCGGCTGCAACGACCCCGACGATTCGGCGGCGGTCGGCGCGACCGCCCTGGCTCACGCCGACGGCTCGTTCGCCGGCGACCACGACCAGAACGCGCTGCTGATCGACTTCGCGGCGTCGCCCGGCGAGGTCGTGTTCGACGTGTTCAACCTGGAGGGCACGCCCGGCTACACCGCCGGGCTCGACCTCGACACGATCACCGGCACGGGCGACACCGACGTGTTCTCCTCGGACCTCGCCCCCTTCTCCGGCTTGGCGGCCGGTGGCGCAACGCGGTACACCGCATCGTTCGACGCCGACGCTCCCGGGACCTATGTCGCCACGTACACCCTCGCTCTGTCCGACGAGGACCTGCCCGGCGCGGGTCCGGCCGGGGCGCTGACCCTTACGATGACGGGCGAGGTTCTGACGGCCTCGGCCCCGGCGCTGACCGTCCCCGAGCCCGCAGCGCTCCCCTTGCTCGGGGCGCTCGTTCTCGGGCTGCGCCGCCGCCGCCGCCGCTAGCCGCGCGGGCCGTCGCAGACCGCGGCCGTTTCACCCCGGCAGCGGATATTCCCCGAACTCCAGCCCGGCCGTGAGATACGCGGTGCAGTTGGCGATCACCCGGTCCACCTCGGCCTCGTCCATGGCGACCTGGGTGCCGGCGAGGCCGCCGGTCGTCCGCAGGCTGAACCCGCCGCCGGGCGCCGCGGCGCGGATCGCGGCCCGCACCTCGTCCCGGACGGCCTCCGGCTCCGCCCGCACGAAATACTGGGACGCGATATTGCCCGAGAGCATCATCCGGTCGCCGACCCGCCGCTTCGCCTCGGCCAGGTCGACGTCGCCGGGCGGCGGGCCTTCGAGCGGCTCGATCGCGTCGATGCCCAGGTTGGCGAACGGTTCGAGGAACTGCATGCAGCTCCCGTGGCAGTGGGCGCGGACGCGGCCGCCGCGGCGATGGACGGCGGCGTAGATCGCGCGGTCGTATTCGGCCACGTATTCGTCGAACAGGTTGCGGCCCATCCACGGCGGGATCAGCATCTCGTGCGCGGTAACGCCCAGCGCCGGCGGGCCGTGGGCGAGCGGCTCCATCGCGTCGACGGTCTGCACGACCTGGTCGGTCGCCGCCGAGAGGAATCGGTGCATCCGCTCGCGCTCGGTGTAGAACCAGGCGTACACCTCCTCGTGCGTGGCGTTGCGGACCAGCCGGCCGAGCGGGTGCCAGAGGCCCATCAGGGGGTAGCCGTCGTCGCCGAGTTCGGCGAGCCGTTCGCCGCTGCGCGCGCGGTCCCACGGCGCCGGCTCGCGCGGCGTCTCGGCCAGGCGGGCGAGGTCGTCGACCGTCGCGACGAACCGCTTCTCCCAGTGGTAGTCGTGCTCGATCCCCTCGGGGTGGTAGGTGATCGCGGTGAACGCGCCGGCCGGGGTCTCGTGGACGCGGCGCCGCCTCGTGTATCGGCCGGGCTCGACCTCGATGACCTCTTCGCTGTACTCGGTGGGGAAGCCCATGAAGCCGAAGTCGGGGCCGCCGATCCCCACGAAATTGTCCGCGTGCTCGTCGATCAGCGCGACCAGCCGCTCGGCCTTCGGGCGGCGGCGGACCGACTCGTGGATGCGCAGCTCAATCGGGACGCGGTCGGGCTCTTCGAACCGCCACGCCGTCTCCAGCCGCTCGCGGTGGGTCATCATTCGTCGCGCGTGGCCCGGCGGATCAGCTCGTCGGCGAGCTCGTTCACGTAGAACTCGACGTACGTGTAGCCGGCGTGCCGGTCGTCCTTCGAGGCCCCCTTCGGGACGACCTTCGCCGCGTCGGCCGGGTCGTTCGGGTCGAGCTTGTGCTCTGTCTCCCAGTCGTCGGGCATGCCGTCGTCGTCGGAGTCCTTCGGCGGCTTGCCCGGTTCGAGCCCTTCCATCAGGCCGCCCGCCGGTTCGCGGCGGGCCCACTTGCCGGTGCCCTCGCGCACCTCGCGGATCGTCCGCTTGCTGACGGCGTCGCGCGGGAGGCAGCCGGCGTGGCCGACCACGCTCTCGAACGCGTCCTTCGCGCTCTGGGTCTGGACCTTCGGCGCCGGCCAGGGCTTCTCGACCGACTGGCCCTTCTGGAGCTCCGAGACGCCGCCCAGCCACGTGCACACGTTCCCCTTCGCATACGGCTCGACCGAGCCGAGTTTCCAGATCAAACGGTCGAGGGACCGGCCCTTCATCTGCCGCTTCACGTTCGGGCCGGCCTTGAACGTGTTGGCGACGAGGTTGACGCGGAACGGCTTGCCCGGCCGGCTCCGGTTCATTCGCGGCGGATGAAACGTGAACGGCAGCAGCATGTTGTAGATCACGTTGTTCCGGTGGTCGAGCACTTCCAGCCCGCAGAGCGGCGCCCGCTTGCGGTGGTGAGCGAACAGGTTGTGATGCACCGTCGCGTCTTTCCCCGCATAGCCCATGATCATCCCGAAATTGTGCGCGTACCCCTTGGTATGCCCGACCGGGTCCGATTCCTCAATGGCGCACCACTGGACGGTGAGGTTCTTCGAGCCGCACAGGTCCATGTTCTCGTCGTTGCCCCACGAGCACGAGACGTGGTCGATGATCAGCCGGTCCACGTTCGTGATCTGGAGGCAGTCGCCGCCGTGTGACTTCCCCTTCGGTCGCGGGGGCCGCGCGCGGAGGAACCGGATGATGATGTTGTTCGCCGGCGGCTTCACCTTGTACTTCGTCCTCAGCATCCCCTCGATGGTGATGCCCGCGCCGGGGGCGGTCTGCCCGGCGATCGTCAGGTCCGGCTGCGTGATCGTCACGTGCCCCTTGATCACCCCGCTCACGTCGAACACGACGATCCGCGGCCCCTTCGCCTGGACTGCTTCGTTCAGGCTGCCCGGGCCGCGCGGCTTCAGCGTCGTCACCTTGATCACCCGTCCGCCGCGCCCGCCGGAGGCAACGGCGCCGAACACCTCGGCCCCGGGGAACGCGGGGAGCGTCGCCTCGCCCGCCGGACACGTCGCGCACAGGGCCAGGCCACACGCCCACATCGCCAACGTTCGTATCGTTCTCATCGCGTTCTCCTCCGAAATCCTCGGCCGGGACGATGCGCCGGCCGCCCGCCGGCGCCGGAGTGATTGTCTCACCGCCGGGCCGAGATTCAAGGGAAAAGTTCCTCCGGCTTCGGCCGGGCCGGGTACGCGCCGGACGGGCGCGGCCTGCCCGGGGTTGCCGGGGGGCGCCCCCGGCCGGTATAATCGCCCGCCAACTGGCGAGACCACGATGGCCGAGCGACTGCTGATCGCGTCGTTCTCGGCGGGCGCCGGGCACGTCCGGGCGGCGGAGGCGCTGAAACACGCCTTCGAGCAGGCCGGGCACGACGGCGTCGCCGAGAGCGTCGATACGCTCCGGTACCTGCCCCGGTTGGCCCGCGGCCCGGGCCTCCGGGCGTACTACGCCCTCGTCGATCGCCTCCAGTTCGCCTGGCGGCTGATCTACGACCGGGCCAATCAGAGGCCGGCCGACGGGCCGGCACGCCGGCTCAACTGCCTCGCCGAGCGGACCCTCGGGCGCCGGTTCCTCCGCGACATCCGCGACGATCCGCCGAACCACATCGTCTGCACCCACTTCGCCCCCGCCGGGCCCCTGGCGTGGATGCGGCGGACCGGGCGGCTCGACGCACCCCTCGCGGTCACGATCACCGACTACGACGACCACCGCATGTGGATCAACCCGGGCGCCGATCACTACTTCGTCGCCGCCGACTACCTGCGCGAGCGGCTGATCGGCAAGGGCGCCCCGCCCGACCGCGTCAGCGCGCCCGGCATTCCCATCGATCCGGTGTTCAGCCGGCCGATGACACGCGACGAGGCCCGGAGCGAGCTCGACCTGGACGCCGATCGGCCGACCGTGCTGGCGGCCGGGGGCGGTCGCGGGCTCGGGCCGCTCGAAGCCACCGTCGACGCACTCGCCCGCTGCGGCGACCTCCAGATCCTCGCCGTCGCCGGGCACAACGACGCCGTCCGGCAGAAGCTCGACGCGCTCGACCTGCCCCGCGCGGTCCGGCTGGTCACGTACGGGTACGTCGATTTCATGGAGAAGCTGATGGCGGCGGCGGACCTGGCGGTGATGAAGCCGGGCGGCATGTCGAGCAGCGAATGCCTCGCCGTCGGACTGCCCATGGTCCTCACCGAGCCCATCCCCGGCCAGGAGGAGGCGAACTTCGAGTTCCTCGTCGGGTGCGGCGCCGCGCTGCCCGCCACCGACCTCGCCGAGCTGCAGCAGACCGTCACCGAGCTGCTCGGCGACCGCGAGCGGCTCCGCCGGATGAGCGCGGCCGCCCGCCGCGCCGGACGGCCCCACGCCGCCCACGACATCATCGAAGCCGTCCTCGCCATGGAACCCGCGCGCTGAACCCCGCCGCCCCCTCGGGCGCTAACACTACAACGCTAGACTGTCAGGAGCGGAACGG
This sequence comes from Planctomycetota bacterium, assembly GCA_046483085.1. GTDB lineage: Bacteria > Planctomycetota > PUPC01 > PUPC01 > PUPC01 > JAWODX01. Next base: position 130 of record JAWODX010000030.1, on the reverse strand, counting down.
CATAAGGCCTTGACAGAACAGACGCTATGCATCTCGCGTTAGGCTTTGCCGGTGGCAGACAAGAATGTCTGCCCCACCAATGCGATGGGCCGGTGGGGCAGGCATTCCTGCCTGCCCAGCCCATTCCGCG
>JAWODX010000011.1:0-4339 GCA_046483085.1 Planctomycetota bacterium | reverse complement strand
GACGCCGCGGCCGCCTAAGTAGTCGTTGACCCAAGGGTTGTGGATGATGTCGCCCAGCAGGAACAACCGCTTGCCGCGGGCGGACTCGTCGTCCACCGCCCCGTCGAGCATCTCCACCGCACGCCCCACGCCGCGACAGAGCCCGAACGCCGAAGGCAGCCAGAGCTCGCCCCCGCCGACGCGCCAGACGTTGCCCGCTGCGCGTACGCGCTCGAGAGTCTCGCTGCTGAGCGGCCCGGCCGCCGGGCCGGCGTTGTTCGCTTCGTCAGTCAATAGTCCGTTCCGTACGACAAGGAATCCACGAATGTCATGAATTCAAGAAACAACGACTTGTCCACAGATTACACAAAAGACACAAATGACAAAACCGGCTCCACAAGGTTCTTTGAATCCGTGCCCTCTGTGCAATCTGTGGACGCGCCGTTTTTGTTCTTCGTTTCATTCGTGTCATTCGTGGACTACATCGTTCAGGACAAGCACCGGCTCCACAAGGTTCTTTGAATCCGTGCCCTCTGTGCAATCTGTGGACACGCCGTTTTTGTTCTTCGTTTCATTCGCGGACTACTTACGTCGCATGCTCACACCCGTCGCCCGGCGCACAGGGCGATCGCCAGCGCGTCGGCGACGTCGGGCGGCTCGGGCAGTTCGTCCAGACCGCAGACGCTTCGGACGGCCCGCAGCATCTGAAGCAGATGCTGGCCCCGGGGGACGGGGCGCCCGCGAATCTGTCGATGAACGACGACTATCGCGCGCTGGGCAAGTACGTCGACTGGGACGCCGACGTCGTGACGTTCGTGGATCTGGAGGGGCTGCTCTGGAGGAACCTGCGCCGGCACTTGGACTTCGATGCCGCGGGGCCGCGGCCCTTCGAGCTCGCGGACTGGGCGCTGCGCGGGTCCAAGCTGACCGACCTCCGGGCCCTTGGGTGCTCGCTCTCTGAAAAGGAGCACACGACCTCGGCGCGGCTGGCGGTTCTGACGCCGCAGAAACGCGAGGGCCTGGCCGCGCTGTTCGACGTTCGGAACCGGGCGCCCGCCCATCTCGACCGGCTGCCGGCGAACTGCCAGATCGTCTCGGCACAGTCGGCGTGTCCCCTCGCCGACGTGATCGCCACGACCATGGCCGGCCTCGATCCGGACATGGCCCGCGAGTTCAAGACGGAGCTGGCCGAGTTCAGCAAGGAGCTCGGCGTCGACCTCGAGTCCGACTTGCTGAACGCGTTCCAGTCGATGACGACGGGGGTCGGTTTCACGATGAAGATGAAGCCGCGGATCTACGGGGTCTCCGCGGTCCGCGATCCGGCGGCGATGCAGAAGTGCCTCGCCGCGCTGGCGAGGTACAACAAGACGCCGCTGGGCACGGTCGAGCACGAGGGCCACGCGTTCCGCTCCGTTCCGCTGGGAACGCGGATCCTCTACACCTTCTCCGGCGACGACGTCCTGTTCTCGCTGTCCCCCGGTTCGATGGCGGAGATGCTCGACGTGAAGCCGGAGAACTCGCTGGCCACGAACAAGGTGTTCAAGCGGTTGCGCGACAAGCTGCCCGACCGGGCGATGATGTACTGGGCGGTCGATCCCTTCTGGGCGGCGGGGCTCGCCGGGATGGCCCTGGCTGCGGGCCGGAACGGGGAGCCCCCCGAGGGGGTCAAACACCTTTTCCAATCATTCCAGAAAGCCGGGCCGGGCCTGTCGCTCGGCCTCGCCCTGCGGAACGAGCCGGACGCGTATGTCGTACACCTCGAGTGCCTGTCGGGCGACTTGTGGAAGCTGACGCCCCTGGCCGCGGAGCTGGCGGCCCCGGACGTCCGGCGGGAGGGGCATGACAGGAACGCGATCAACGCGAAGGGGCGGCTGCATTCGATCGCGCGGGCGACCGAGATGTGGAGCATTCGGCACGGCGATGACGGAAAGAAGTACCCGCCGTCGCTGAAGGCGCTCCTCGACGACAACGTGATCGCCGACCCGAAAGCGTTCCTCCGCCCGGGCAGCGGGACGAAGCTCGTCGAGGGGAAGTTCGTGTCCGACTACGAGAGCATGCTGGACCGGTGTCCCTACCAGTTGAAGACCGAGCAGGTCGCGGACAGCATGACCATGCTGGCGTGGGAGAAGAAGCCCTATGATGGGCAGCGGAACGTGGTTTATTTTGATCAGCATATTATGCGGATGCCCGAGCAGATGTTCCAGAAGGAGCTCAAACAGCTCGAAAAGTGGATCGAGGAGAACAAGCCGGAGAAGAAGCCGGAGAAGAAGCCGGACAAGGAGCACTAGTCGCATCGGCTGACTCTCGAAATTGAGGGAGGTGTCCGATGAAACTAACCATACTCGTCGCGATTGCGGCGTTGCTGCCCGCAGGCATCCTCGCCGGCTGCGCGCTTGCCGGCGAGCCGAAGCCGACGACGATCAAGCTCTGTGGCAAGACGCTCAAGCTGATGCCGGAGGAAGAGATCCGCGAGTGCGGCTTCCCGTACACCGATATCGCGCCCGACGAGAACGCCGCGACGTGGTACATTCGGGGCGCGAACGAGCTCTGCGAGGTGGAGTACGGCGACTATTCGGTCGTGGGGAACCAGGAGCTGCACGCCCGCCGGCACCTCTGGGACCCCGACCTGACCGAGCTCGGCAAGAAGCTGGACGCGGCGAGGCGCGCGCTCGAGCTCTACCGCAAGGGCGCCTCGAAGGAGAAGTGCCAGTTGCCGTACGTCCAACTGGACCGCATATCCGGCGGGGAAGAGCCGTCGGTGGGCGAGGCCCGCCCTGCGTGCCGGCTGCTGGCCCTCGAGGCCCGGCGGCTCGAGTCGCAGAAAAAGTTCGGGGAGGCGGTCGACAACTATCTGGCGGCGATCCGCATCGGCTGCCACTACGGGAACGGCCGGGTCAGGGCCGACCAGTGGGGCGGGCTCGCCAGCATCGAAATCGCCAGTGAACACGCGTTCTACGGCGTCTATCGGCACGCGTATCCCCGGGAGCAGCTCGAGCGGTTCCTCGCGGAGCTCGGCCGCCGGCGGGACGAGCTGCCCGATTTCGCGCACGCGGTGCGGACAGACCGCGCGTTGGCGATGTGGTCGATCGGCGACGCCGACCGCCCCGGGCCGGGGCTGGGTCGGAGGAGCCCGGTGTGGCCGTTCCGGGTCCGCGGCGAGATCCACCCCCCGCCGCTCAAGCGGCGCGCCATCCGCGTCCTGTACCCCGAGCGGACGATCAAGAAAGACCTCGTCGGGCTCTACGACCGGGTCATCAAGCTGGCGAAGATCCCGTACCACGAGCCGGAGGCCCGGCGGTCCTACCGCGAAGTCGCCGGCGATTGCGAGTCCTGGAATCTCTTTGTCTGGCCGATGTGGAATTCGCTCGAGTACCAGCGTCGAGCGACGAACGAGACGAAAGCCCGGTTCGATCTGCTCCGGCTCGCGGTCGCCCTGCGGATCCACCACGAGCACTTCGGGTCGTATCCCGAGACGCTCTCTGCCCTGGTCGAGTGGCGCATCATCAAGAAAGTCCCGACCGATCCGTTCAGCGGACAGGCATACGGCTACAAGGTCGCGCAGGGCGACTTCACCGCCTGGAGCGTCGGCGAGGACTTCGAGGACGACGGCGGGAAGATCGGCGACGAGCCGTTCGGATACGAGGCGCCCGATCTCGGCCTGACCAGCAAGCTGCCGCCGGAGAAAGACTACGAGGCGGAAAAGCAGCAGTGACCAGTGAGCAGTGACAGCGAACGGCGGGAACCACGGATGGACACGGATGGACACGGATCTTCTGACCAATGATGACTGAGAACTGACGCCTGATCACTGACGACTGCTGCTGAGTGTCGACTGATAACTGACGGCTGACAGCTGACAACTGCTCACTGGAGACTGATGACTGAAGTGCCGGAGGTACCAATGAAGGGACTCGCGCTGCTGCCACTCATAATCGCCTCGCTGTGCGCCGCGGCGACCGGGGCGGAGGACCCCGCCGCGTTCGCTCCGAAGGACACGCTCGCCTACGTCTCCGTCCGCGATGCCCGCACGCAGATCGGGCCACTGCTGCAGGCGGTCGGCATATTTGACAAGCGCGCGGCGGCCGTCGCCCGCGGCTTCCTGCGGTCGCTCGGCCCGGCGATGACGGGCCGGTTGCAGCTCGCACTCCTGAAGCCGACCCCGCCGGGGCGGATGCCGACGGCGCTGCTTCGAATCGAGGTGGATCCGGAGAAGGCCGACATCGACAAGGTGATCGCGGGTATGCTGAACGCCGAGGTGCGGACGGACGGTAAGCTGCGGTCGGTCGAGACGGGGCGCCGGGGGCCGGAGGTGGTCTGGGCTGCGCACAAGGGGGCGCTCTACATCTCGAACGTTCGCGAG
>JAWODX010000488.1:0-3008 GCA_046483085.1 Planctomycetota bacterium | reverse complement strand
TAACTCCTTATTGGGTGGGGCGTTAAGCATATCACGCGGCCCCTCGAAAGTCAAGCATGAACCGCCGAAAACCGGGATAAATCTTTGTCATGCAGACATTTACGTCTCACACGCCGCCCGAGCCGACTTCTGTCGGCGGCGTCTGGTAAAGGAATCGTTGCCAGCGTCGCTTTGTCGCATGGCTCAGACGGCGTGCGTGCGGAAGAACGCGGCGATCTCGGCCTTGCCCCCCTGGCCGGTAGCGACGGACAAGGTAAGGTCGACCAAGCCCTCCTCGTCGTTCTCTATCTCCACGTCATTCATCGCGAGAAAGACGATGGCCGCCGCTGCGCCGACCCGCTCGTTGCCGTCCAGGAACGGATGGTTCTGAACGATGTGATAGAGATAGGCCGCCGCCATCTCGGACAGATCCGTGTGGAGATACTCACCGCCGTAGGACGCCTGCGGCATCGCCAGCGCCGAGTGCAGCAGGCCCACGTCACGGACGCCTTCCGTGCCGCCGTAGCGTTCGATGAGGCTGCTGTGCAGGCGGAAGACCTTCTCGATATCGAGGAACAGCGGGGGCATGGCCTATTCCGCCAGCTTCTTCATCGCGCGTCCGAACCGCTTGTGGACCATCTCCAGAGCGTCCTCGAACTTCTTCTCTTCTTCCGGCGAGCGAACTGGCGTGAGCACGAGCGATCGGCCGTCGGAGAGGATCTCAAACGGGGTGTCCTCGTCGGCCCGAATCAGTTCGAGGATCGGCTTGTCGATGATGAGGGCCAGGCTGTTTCCGTGTTTCGTCAGCGTCTTGATCATTTCTGACGTCCTCCGACGTATCCCTATGGTGCTTACAGTGTATCACCAGCGAGAGGCGTTGTCAAGTTCCACTCGGAGGCCGGAGAGAACCCCGGGCAGCGGGCCGGTCGCTCTGGCCGTTGAGCATCTGGCCGTGCATGATGGCGACCTCGTCGCCGCCGATGCTCCGCGGCGCCGGGGGGCCGCCCTCTTTGATGAGCGGCATCCCGTCGTCGACGTTTCCGTACGTCCCGATCCGCAGCATCTCATTCCCGTTCGTGTCGAGCACCACGACGCTATAGCGGTCGACCTCTGGCAGGAAGCTGCGACCGTAGTAGTCGAGCCAGAACCGGCTCTGCGACGCGCAGAGGCAGCCGGTTCGCTTGCCGTTGAACCCGACGCCGCCGCGGACCCACTGGGCCTTCCCCTTGATCCAACTGTCGCCGGCGCGGTCGACGTCGAGCACATCCGGCGGGCGGTTAGGCCGCAGCTTGGGCGGCAGCGGGAGCACCCCCTTCCGGCTCAGAATCTTCGTCTGCGGCTTCATCTTGAACATCGTGCAGGAGATCGGGTGGTAGTACCTCTCCCCGTTCACCCGGCCGACGCCGGAGACCATCACGTACAGGTCGTCCTGGCGGTCCATGTCGATGTCGGCCGGCCGCCCGATCCCGGGCACGGCGTCTTCGTAGGCGACCTTCCCGTGCTTGTCCCACACGTGGACCTCCCACGGCCGCGCCCGGCCGGGGTAGATCGGCGGGGTGTACTCCGCGACGTCCGCGGTGTGCATATTCTTCGTCCCGCGCTTGTCCTTCGGCGGCTTGCCGTTGGCGATGGTCATGAAGACGTGGCCCTTCGGCGAGACGCCCATCCCGCCGGCCTGGAAGGTCCCGTCGACCCCCGACCCGGCCGCTGTGATCGCGGCCATCACGTCCCGGCTCCGCACGCCCCAGGTGTTCAGTCCTTTGACTTTCTCGCCGTAGTCGAACGGGACCTCGCGCCACGTAACCGGGTCGAACCGGGCCATCCGGTTTTGGGTCCGCAGGTGCGCCAGCCCGTTGATCCCGAAGGCCATGTCCTCGGCGTCGAACGGGAGGCGGTCGACGACGGTCCGTCCGGTCTCCACGTCGATCTTCGCCACGTCGGCCATCGACGTGCAGTGGAAGGGCCACGGGTCGTGCAGCTCGCCGACGTAGAGGTTTTTGCGGGCGGGGTCGAAGTAGAGCCGCTGTTTCAGGTGGCGCGGCGGGCGGATGAAGGCGATCTTCTTTTTCGCCTCCTCCATGAAGTTCTGCTCATGCAGCCACTTCCGGCCATCGAGCGCGTGCTGCCGCACACCGGCCTGGATCAGGGAGCTGCTCACCGGGGCGATCCACAGCTTCGCCGGGTCGGCCGCCGGGGCGACCGCGATGTCGAGCCCGTCGTGCCGCAGGCCCCGAACCGTGTAGTGTGGCGACCCCTTGTACCCCTTCCCATGCGGCAGCGGCCAGCGCGCTTTCAGCTTCGGATCATCGAACGAGCCGAAGTGAGCGAGCGTGCGCTCGAAGCCCCAGCCCTTCGGTTTGTCGTGCTTGAACTTGTTGCTGATCGGCCACGATCCGACCCAGATCTCGTCGGTCTCCCGGTCGACGAACAGCCGGACCGGGTACTTGGCTTCGATCATTTTCAGGAGCTTCCCGGCGGGTGAAAACACCTTGATGCGGTGGTTCACCATGTCGGTGACGTAGACCCGCCCCCTGCTGTCGCAGGCGACATCGGTCGGGCAGTTGAACTGGTCCCTGCCGCCTCCCCGCTCCTTCAGGTCCTTGGTCCCGAGGAACACCTCGGGCGGCTCGTCGCCGTCGAGCGGCATGCGGGTGACCAGCGGGTGATAGTCATAGAACCGCCAGCCGCGGCCGTACATGTGTGTGCGGCGGTACCCGGTCAGGTAGAGCCAGTTGCCGTCCGGGCTGATCGCGGCGGCGCGTGGGATCACGGGGTCCTTGGCGAGCTTGTTCCCGTCGAGTTCCAGGAGCGGTCCGTAAAAATCCAAGCCCGCCGTGCCGCCCGCGGTGCTCAGACGGTGGAGATATTTTCCGAGCACGGCGATGGAACCGGCGCCGACCGCCAGCGCTTTGGGTTTTGCCCGGAGGAACGTGTGGTAGTCCGCCGTGCGCTTCGTGGGCAGCCGCTTCCCGTCCTGCGGAAACGTCCGCCAATCCAGGCCCTCCACCTCGTCGCCCATCATCTTGTTG
>JAWODX010000431.1:0-3294 GCA_046483085.1 Planctomycetota bacterium | reverse complement strand
TCCTTGATGGTGACGATCCCGCGGCACCGGCCGGCGTCGTCCGACACGAGGGCCATCAGTTCCCTCTGTCGCTGCAGCCGGACCAGCGCCACCTGCACCCGATCCGTCTCCAGCACGCGCACCGGCTCGTGCGCGAGCTCGGCCGCCGTCGGATCCTCGGCCGCCGCGCGGACGTAGTCCAGCCCGTGCAGGATGCCCACGACCCGCTCGCGGCTGCCGTCGTAGACCGGGACGCGGGAATGCTCGGCATTCCGGAGCGCCTGGCGGAGCTGCGCGCCGCGCTGCCCGGCGGGGATCGCCTCGACCTCGTCGATGGGGACCATGGCGGCCGCGACGCTCTTCCGGAGCAGCCCCATCACGTTGACCGAGAGGGCCTGCTGGTACTCGGAGAGCTGCCCTTCGCGGTGGCCCTCGGCGATCCACTCGGTCAGGGCTGTCCGCGTGAGCAGGAGGGTTCGGCGCTCGCGGCGCAGCCGGCCGGTCAGAAGCGCGGCCAGCCAGCGCAGGACGACGATCGCGGGCCAGACGATGGCCCGGAGCGCGTCGACCGGCCCGGCCAGGCGGTACATCAGCGCGTCGGCGTGCCGGCGAAACAGGTCCTTCGGGATCATCTCGCCGAACACGAAGATGATCGGAGTCATGATGGCGGTCACGTAGAGCTCCGGATGCGAGGAGGTGCCCAGCAGCTCGGTGGCCAGGGCCGAGGCGGCGTAGACCATGATGTTCGTGCCGATCAGCGTGGTCATGATCGTCTCGTCCGGCCGGTCGAGCAGTCGCTGAAGGACCCGGGCGCCGCGCCAGTCGGCTTCGAGCCGGGACCGCAGCCGCAGCCGGTTCACCGAGTAGAACCCGATCTCGGATCCGGAGAAGAAGCCCTCGACCAGGACGCAAACCGCGATGGTGAACAGAATCCAGCCCATGCCCTCTTCCCCGGCCGCCCCGGCGGCTCAGAACGCGTCCAGTTCTCCCACGATCTCCTCCACGAGATCCTTCACCGTGACGACCCCCGCCGCCCGGCCCAGCGGATCGGTCACGACCGCCATCTGCTGATGCCCCCGCTGGAGTGTCACCAGGGCCGCGGTGACCGCGTCGTCGGTGCCCACGGTCACCGGTGCGCGCGCCAGCTCCTGCGCCGGGCGCCGCCCGTCGGCCGTCGCGTAGTCCATCGCATGCAGGACGCCGCGGACCCGTTCGGGGCTTCCCTGGTAGACGGGGAGCCGCGAGTGGCGCGCCCGCCGGAGTGTCTCCCCCAGGTCGGCCCCGGCTGCATCGGCCTCGATCATCTCCACGTGGCGAAGCGGGGTCATCGCCTGTCCGGCGCTGGTCCCCGGCAGCCGCATCACATTCGCGGTCAGCCGATGCTGATAGGCCGAGAGCACGCCTTCGCGGCGCCCTTCGGCGATGCACTGGCGGAGCCAGGCGCGCGAGAGGCGCTGTCGGCGGCGGCGGCCGTGCAGCCCGCCGGTGACCAGCCGCGCCAGCCCCTGCAGGCCGGCGGTCACGGGCAGGAGGAGCACGCGCAGGGCGTCGAGCGGCCCGGCCAGCCGGTACATGATGACGTCCGCGTTGCTGCGGAAAATCTCCTTCGGCGCCATCTCGCCGAAGAGGAAGATGACCGGGGTCATCAGGAGGGTCGCCATCAGCTCGGGGTGGGTGCGGGCGCCGAGCAGCTCGGTCGCGATGGCGGTCACGGCGTAGATGGTGATGTTGTTGCAGACAAGGATGGCGGTGATGGTCGATTCGGACCGGTCGATCAGGTCCCGGAGGATCCGGGCCTGCGGCTGGCCGCCCTCGACGCGCGAGCGCAGGCGGAGGCGGTTGACCGAGTAGAGCCCGATCTCCGAGCCGGAGAACAGGCCGGAGAGCGCGAGGTAGACGGCGATGGCCAGGATGCCCCAGGTCATGTCGCCTCCCCCTCGTCGATCTCGCCGTTGATCCGCTCGACGAGGACGCGTGCGACCCGCCGTTGCTCGACCTTCTGGACGGTGAACCGGAGGTTGGCGAGATCGAGCGTATCGCCCTCGCGGGGCAGTCGGCCGAGGCGGAGGACGATGAACCCGGCCAGGGTCTCGACCTCGGCCAGCTCGAGCTCGAGGTTCAGGCCGAACAGCTCGCTCCAGTCGCGAATGCCCACGCTGCCCGACAGGACGTACCGGTCGGGGCCGATCTGTCGGACCGGCTCCTCGGTGCCGTCGAACTCGTCACTGATCTCGCCGACGATCTCCTCGACGATGTCCTCCAGGGTGACGATGCCCGCCCAGCCACCGTACTCGTCGACCACGATGGCGAACTGGGAGTGCCGCTGGCGGAACTGCTGGAGCGCCGCCTCGATCCGCGCCACTTCGGGGATGAACAGGGAGACGGGCCGGAGGGCCTCGGGGACCGTCTTGTCCGAGAGGAGCACGTCCCGCGCGTGCAGGATCCCCACGATGTTGTCGATGTTCTCCTCGTACACGGGCAGCTTGGTGATCCCGGTCTCCTCGACCAGCCGCTGCAGCTCGTCGGCGGTCCCGTTGATCTCGAACGCGATGACGTCGACGCGCGGGACCATCACCTCGCGGACGCGGATCTCGGCGAACTCCACGATCTCCTGCATCATGTCGCGCTCGGTGCGGTCGATCTCGCCCCGCTCGCTCGTCGCCCGGATGAGGAGCTGCAGTTCCTCGCGAGTGACGTAGGTCTGGGCCGCGCGGTTGCGGGTGAGCATCGCCGACAGCTTCAACACGACGCCGAGCACCCGCCGGACGGGGTAGATGATCTGTCGGAAGGCGAAGAGCGGGATGGCGGCGAGCCGCGAGTACCCGAGCGGCATCGCCACGGCCACCGCCTTGGGGACCACCTCGCCGCAGATGATCACGCCGACCAGGGAGACCGGGCCGAGGGCGTACCGGATCGCCGGGCTCTCGGACCGGATCGTCGCCACCGTCGCCACCGAAAAGTAGAGCACGTTGACGAGCATGTTCCCGAAGAGGACGGTGGTCAGCAGGCTCTGCGGGTCGCCGCGGAGCTTCTGGATCAGCCCGTGGATCAGGCTGGGCGAGCGGTCCAGCCGCCGGAAGTCGCGCCGCGACAGCGAGAACAGGGCCGTCTCCGACGCCGAAAAGAAGGCGGACAGGCCCAGCAGGATGACCATTGCCAGCAAGTGGTACAGGATCATCGGTGCAACACGATCCTCCCGGTCTGCGGCTCGCCGGTCTTCCCCCCGCCACGGTTCGGGACGGAGAGCCGCACGCCGGAAAGAAAACCGAAACGAGATGAACGGCCCGGTGCATCAATGCCACGGTCTTTCCCGTG
>JAWODX010000217.1:0-3265 GCA_046483085.1 Planctomycetota bacterium | reverse complement strand
GCAGCTTGCCGTCGCCGAGCCCGAACGCGAGCACGTCGTACATCCCGTGCACGACGACGATCTCCTCGTGGACGAACGCCTCGGCGAACCCGGGCTCGTCGCCCTTCGCCCCGAGCCGAATCTCCTCCATCCACCGGTCGCCCCGGTTCTCCCGCGCCTTCCAGACCACCTCGCCCGTCCGTATGTCCACGCAGTACAGCAGGAACTTGTGGTCGAGCCGCTTCTGGACCCGCCCGCCGAGGAAGATGACGCCGGGCATCCGGTCGCGCTGGCCGCGGCGCTGGAGCACGAGCCATTCGGGGCTGCGCCGTTCGTCGAACCGGACCGTCCGGTCGGCCATCGGGGCACGGACGGCTGCGGGCGGCGGCTCGGTTGCCGGCGCGAGCAGCGTCGACCGGTATGCGTCGGGCAGGCTGAGTCGGCTGACGCGCGCGGCGTCGGCGAGCATCCTCCGCCGTCTTCGCCACTCGGCCTTCGCCTCGCGCGGCAGCTCCGCTCGCTTCAACTGTGCGTCGATGTCGGCCAGGCGGCCCTCGAGGACCCGCTGTGCGGCGGCGGTGCCGGGGTACTCCCACAGTCGAAGGAGTTGCTCCCGCAGCCCCCACGTGACCAGCCCCGCCTCGGCCTGCGTCTCCATCCGCTCGCGCAGCCGGGGGAACTTCTTCTGGAGGCGGATCAGTCGGGCGGCGCCGAGCTCGCCCGCGCGGACCCGAAGGTCCGGCTTCAGCGGCGACAACGCGCTCGAATAGAGCGGCAGCATCATGCGCGACAGCATGGCCGACCGGCCCAGCACCTGGCCGTAGGCGCAGGCGTCGACGAACGACTTGCTCCGGTCCAGCACCCCCTCGGCCCGTTCCATCAGCTGACCCGGGTCGCCGGCGAACACGGACGGGACCGGGTACTCGCGCTGCCCGTAGGTGTGGACGAGGCTCTGGACGAGCCGGGCGGCGCGCCGCCAGTCGCCCTGCCGCTCGTATGCCTCGCTCAGGGCGAGCAGCGACTGCATCTCCTCTTCCAGCGTGTTCACCGTCCGGCTCATGCCGATGCAGCCGGCGAGCTCGGCGGACTCGTCGCCCCGCCGGACGCCGCTCTGCGCGAGCCGCTTGTACACGAGGTGGAGCTGCTGGTTGACGACGGCGCGGAAGTCGAGGTCTTCGGACGATGCGACGGTCAGGGACCGCTTCATCAGCGCCGCTGCGTCCCCGAGCCGCGCGTCGCTGACCGCGAGCTCGGCCTTCGCGAACAGGCCCGCCGCGTCCGTCCGTTTCGCCAGGTGCCGCACCACGGCCTCCCGGTCGTAGAGCATGCCGATCGAGTTCGGGGTGATGCGCAGCTCGAACTGCGTCCCGTAGCGCCGGACGGTGACGCGGGCGAACGGGAGGAACGGCCCGTGCTCGTTCTGCGGGACCGAGTCCTGGGAGATCTCCCGCGCCGCCCGAATCTTCCGCTTGATCTCGCTGTTCTTATGGGGCAGCTCTTCGAGCGACTTGAGCCGATCCTTCGCCTCGCGGATACACTGCGCGATGAACTGCTGGTAGGCGGGGAGGTAGTAGCGGCGGCGGTTGAGGATCTTCCGGTCCTTCAGCGAGATCTCGGCGAGCGACATGCACCAGGGCGAGAGCTCGAAGCCGCAGTCGATGAAGTACGTGACGACGAGGCGGTCGTCGGACATCAGGAACGGCCGGGCGACGAGGAAGAAGTTGCGCCGGTTGAACCCGCCGGGGACCGCGCTGCCGTCGTGGTGCGAGTGGATCATGACGGGATGCGTCTCGGCGATGATCGGGTCCGGCGACGTCCAGGCCGTCTTCCCATTCTCCGGGTCGATCAGGTGGACCATGCCGCCGCGCCCGCTGGTCGCCAGGACGAGCTGCCCCTCGCGCGTCGGCCCCAGGAGGAACGTGTAGTTGTAGCCGGTCTTCACGCGGCTCCACAGCACCTTCCCCGTCCGCCGGTCCAGGCAGTGCATCATCCGGCTGTTGACCGGCAGGACGAACAGCCGGTCGCCGACGACGAGCGGGCGCTGGTTGAACCAGAACGACGGCTCGTGCATCCCCGCGGTGAACACGGTCCCGCTCCAGGCCGGCAGGGAGCCGAACCGCCGCGTCGCGTCGTGGACTTTCGGCCAGTACGGATACCGGGCCAGCCACTTCACCTGGCCCGAGAGCGCGTCCAGCGCGGCGACCGCCCCGGCGTTCGTGCAGTAGTACACCGTGCCCTGGTAGTAGAGCGGGGGCGACGAGAAGCTGCGGATCCGGTTCCGGTAGCGCACGGCGAACCCGGCGGCGAACTGGCCGGGCGGCAGCCGGCAGAGCTCGCGCCGCCAACGAATCCGCCCGGTCGTGCTCTCGAACGCGATCACCCCGTACTCCGTGTCGGTGTGGGTCTCGCCGGTGATGTGGTCGAGCACGTAGCCGGCGAACACGGTCTGTGGCCCGCCGGCCGGCGGCGCCTCGAACCGCATGTTCGCCTCCGCCTCCGTCGACGCGACCGCCGGGCCATACGCCCACTTCAACTGCCCGGTCACCTCGTCCAACGCGACCAGCGACGGCCCCACCTTGTGCATCGGCGTGAAGACCAGCCCGTCCTGGACCAGCAGCGAGTCGTGCGGGTACTGCCGCCGCCGCCGGCTCTGCCAGACCACCCGCCCGCCGATCGCGTTCCGCCACTGGACCTCGCCGTTCAGGATCGAGCGGCAGTAGACGATGTTCTTGTGTCGATAGATCACGCTCCGGTCGGTGACGACCGGCTGCGTGTAGACGACCACGTCGTTCCTCGACGCCGGCAGGTCGCTCTGCCACACCGGGTCCCGCAGGCCCATCGGGTCGACGGTCGGCGGGAACAGGGTGTAATCGTCGGCGCTCGCGTAGGGCTCGCTCGTGGTCTGTGAGCGGAACGGCGGCCGCTCCGGCTCTGCCTCCTCGATGAACTGCCGAAGCCGCTCGAGCTGGGCGTCGGTCAGCCTGCTCGAGGCCTTCTGCGGCCGGTCGCCCCGGCCCGGCTCCTTCGTCAGGTGCAGCATCTTGCGGCAGTACCGGATCGAGAGCCCGAGCTCCGGCCGCTGCGCCTCATCGCCGGGGAAGTGGTCGCGCGCCGTCTGGAAGTAGTCGAGCGCCTCCAGGTAATGCCCCTGATCGAGCGCCGAGTAGCCGAGCGCTTTTCTTTTAATTTCTGAGCATCTTCAAAATTCATTTTCACAGCCAGATCATGCATTTTTTTTCCAAGATGTTCAATCACACCCGAAATGTTTCCCTTCAAAATGCTGATT
>JAWODX010000215.1:0-2914 GCA_046483085.1 Planctomycetota bacterium | reverse complement strand
GACACGTACGCCTGGACGGCCTCCGGCGCCCTCTTTGTTCTGGCCCTGTCGCTGCTAAGCCTGGCAATCGCGGGATCGGGGCATCCGCTGCGGACGCTGGGCTTCCGGTGCCTGCTGTTCGCGTTTCTGCTGCTGGCCGTCGTGGGCGTGTTCCTGCCGGCCCTGCTGGACGAGCGGTCGGGCCTCGCCATCCCGGCTGGTCCGGACGAGGATACCGCCGGTCGTGTAACGGTCGAGCTGACGGTGGTCGCCGACCAGGCCGCCCGTTGTGAGGAGCTGGACACCGTGCTCGTCGACCGCTTCTTCGTCGAGGAGATGGACCACCCGAACGAGCCTCCGGGGGTCGAGTATCGCCCGGAGGTCGCGTACAGGGGCATGCACCACGGCTGTTGGGTCGCCCACGAGGACGTGCACGAAGGGCTCTGGGACGGATGCATCGTGACGCACCTGCGCGGCGAACTGCGCCGAACCCAGGTCGGACAGCCGCTGACGCTGCACTGGAAGGAGCCGTCGCCATATCGGCGGACCGTCTATTCGACATCGGCGGCGTTGGCGATCTCGGCGATCGTGTTCTCGTCCGGGCTGGTCGCGCTGATCCTGATCACGTTCGTCCGCTTCCGCCGACACCTGGCGCACCATCGCGGCGTGCGGAACTACGTGCTGCGCATCGTCCCGGTGCTCGCGGTGGCGATGGTCGTCGTCGCGCTCATTGTCCTGCTTGCCTGGCCGACCGGGCCGGTCATCGAGCGCGACCCCGAAGACGCCGAGCAGCTCTACCGAGCCACGTTGGCCTTGTCGGAGAGCCGCTGGGAACTCGCGAATGACGTGGCGGCCGCCGAGACCCACAGTCCGGTGCCGTATTACATCGACAGCGGCATCCGCTACCGGTTGAACCGATACCGAATCTACGATCCGTACACCGGCGAGGAGATGCAGCGGGACGCGTCGCCGGGGAATTACACAACCCGAGTGGACAATGGCAGGGCGTACCTCGTTCTCCATTACGCGAACGGTCAGCGGGCGGTCGT
This sequence comes from Planctomycetota bacterium, assembly GCA_046483085.1. GTDB lineage: Bacteria > Planctomycetota > PUPC01 > PUPC01 > PUPC01 > JAWODX01. The sequence goes on along the minus strand of JAWODX010000215.1, from coordinate 1,886 downwards.
CGACTGCGGCCCCGTTCCTCGCCGGCGGGCGACCGATGCCGGAAGGTAGTTTGGGACACAGACGTCGTTGAAGCGACAGGAAAGAGAGGGCGGTCCAAATGAAGACGGAAGAGCCGGTGGAACCGAGGTGGGAATGGTTCGGGTCGCGCGCATTCTGGGAGGTCGTTGGCACGGTCGCCCTCGGTCTGATCCTCCTCGTCGGCGGGTACACCGTGTGGATGGCCACGCGGGAGCCCGACCCGCAGGAGGTCTTCCTGTACGCCGCGGACTCGTTCACCCCCGGCCAGCCGGTCGGTGTCCGCGTGTTCGTCCGCGACGGCCGGTCGCACCGCGGCGTTCGAGCCGCGGATGTCGAGCTCGCGCTGCTCGGTAACGACGGCACGCGTAGCTGGACGGCAACCGGGGAGACCGGAAAAGAGGGCTTTCTGAACGTCACCGCCCGGCTCCCGGCCGAGCTGCCGGAGGGCGACTACACGGTGCATCTCACCGCCGATTCGACGTACGGAAAGAGCGAGGTGCGGCACGATGTCCAGGTCGCCCGCTCGTTCCGGGCGCTGGTGACGACCGACAAGCCGCTCTACCAGCCGGGGCAGACGATCCACATCCGGACGCTCGCCCTGGCGGCGGCCGACCGGCGGCCCGTCGCCGGGCGCGCGGTCGTGCTCGAGGTCCGGGACGCGAAGGGCAACAAGGTTTTCAAGAAGATCACGAAGACGTCCGACTACGGGATCGTGTCCGGCGACTTCCAGCTCGCCGACCAGGTGAACCTCGGCACGTACACCGTCGCGGCGCACATCGGTGACACGACCTCCGAGCGGACCGTCCGCGTCGAGCGGTATCGGCTCCCGAAGTTCCGGGTCGACCTGACGACCGACCGCAGCTACTACCGGCCGGGAGAGACACTGACGGGCGACCTCTCGGCGGAGTACGCGTTCGGCAAGCCGGTCGCCCGCGGGCGGGTCCGCATCACCGCCGCCCAGTCCGGCAAGCCGGCCGAACCATTCGCCGCCATCGACGGGCAGACCGATGCCGACGGCCGTTTCCACTTCCGGCTCGATCTGAACCACGACTTCGCGCAGCTCGAGGACAAAAAAGCGGCCGCCGTCCTGCTCGAGGCCACGCTCACTGACCCGGCCGACCACGCGCAGCAAACCAGAATCGAGCGGCCGGTGACCACCCGGCCCATCCGCATCGAGCTGTTCCCCGGGAGCGGCCGGCTGGTCCGCGGCGTCGAGAACATCGTCTACATCCTGACCGTCTACGCCGACGGCCGCCCGGCAAAGACCACGCTGACGATCGATGACGGGCGGGAGACCCTTCAGACGTCCGACGCAGGCATCGCGCAGATCACGGTGACACCGACCAGCGCCGAAGTAACGTTGACCGTCCGGGCCGAGGACGAACGGGGCGTGGGCGCGGGGGTGATCGAGACGTTGCCGGTCGGCCCGCGGCACGAGTCGATCCTTCTCCGCACCGACCGAGCGGTCTACCGCACCGGTAAGACCGCCGAGCTGACCGTGCTCTCGGCCGACCGCGCCGGGCGGGTCTTCGTCGACGTCGTGAAAGACCGGCAAGTGGTCGTCATGAAAGCGATCGAGATCGAGGACGGCCGCGGGCGGCTGAAGCTCGACCTGCCCGCTGACCTCTTCGGTACGCTCGCGATCCGCGCTCACCGGGTCCTGGCCGACGGCCATCTCATCAGCGACAGCCGCGTCATCCAGGTAAACCGCGTGGATGACCTGCAAATCGAGGCGACGGTCGACAAGGAGACCTACCGTCCGGCGGAGACGGCCCTGCTGCGGTTCCTGGTCACGCGGACGGACGGCGAGCCGGCGCAGGCGGCCCTCTCGCTTGCCGCCGTCGACGAGGCGGTCTTCGCTCTCCAG
>JAWODX010000367.1:0-6866 GCA_046483085.1 Planctomycetota bacterium | reverse complement strand
CGTCGTAGAACGCGGGGACGCCGAGCCGCTCGGCGGCGGCGTCGGCCCGGTCCTCGATGATGTCGCAGACGCCGACCAGGTCGGCCAGGTCGTCCTCGCGATAGATGTCCGCGTGCCGATTCCCGATCGGCCCCATCCCGATGACAGCCACTCGCAGCACGTCATCCTCCTTCCGACTCGACGTATCCATATTCGATCATTGCAGGCCGGAGAAAGTCAAAGTCGTGGCGACCGTCGTCGGTCTTCCATCGACCGACCGGATCGGTCCGCACGGGGATCCGGGCGAGCGGGATCCCGAGGAACTCTTCGAGCCGGGCGAGCGTCTCGTCCTGCCGGAGCACAAAGTCCTCGAATCGGACGGTGATCGTGTGCTCGGGCTCGGGCGTCGCCTGGACGATGCGATGCTGGTAGAGCCACGAGATCGCGCGGCGGTGCCGCACATCGTCTGTCTCGGGATAGTCGATCCCGAACCGCCCGAGGTCATCGGTCAAGTGCCGGCCCAGGATGCTGTCGCGCGGGTCGCGTACCCAGATGATGTACCGGGCATCGGGGAACATGCGCCGGATCCACGGGTAGCAGAGCGTCGTCTCGGGGATCTTCCAGCCGCGGTGCTCGGCGTCGCTCTCGAGCACGCTCGACAGGTAGCGCTCGATCAGGCGGACGAACTCGGGGTCCGGGGCGCCGTCGAGGAGTCCGCTGAAGTCCCACGCCAGGTCGCCCGGTCGCCGGACGCGCCTCGCGGCCACGCGGCAGGCGTCGTACATGTCCTCGGGCGGGATGAGGTCGCCGGACTCGTTGAGTTCGGCGCCCATGAAGACGCCGCTCTCGGACAGCGTGTGGGACATCGCCCGGGTGCCGCCGTGGCCGCGCCCGATGACCGTGATGAGTGACACGTCTGCCTCGCTACTCGTCGTCCTTGTCCTGTAGCTGTCTGGCCTTGTCGATGCTGCCGATGTGGAGCCCGTTGTACGCGGCTTCGGACGACGCAAACGGGGCGCCCTCGGTCCACTCCGTGTTCGTGAACATCGGGTTCGTCCGGCCGGTCTGCTTCTCGCGCTTCGCGATCCACGCCTGCATCCGGGCTTCGAGCAGCTCGACGACCGCCGGCTCCTGCTTCGCCAGGTTGTTGTACTCCTCGGGATCGTCGACGAGGTTGTAGAGCTCGATCTCGGGCTTGAAGTGGAAGTCCGGCTCGAGCGCGTGGATGAGCTTCCACTCGGGCGTCCGCCAGCCGTGCTTGCGCATCCAGGTGCACTCGGTCAGGTAGAACTCGGTCGCCGGCTTGCGCGGCTTGCCCTTCATCTGCGGAACGAGCGACTGCCCGTCGAACGGCGCCTTCGTCTTCACACCGAGCAGGTCGAGCACGGTCGGCGTAATGTCCTGGAGCAGGCAGTTGCCCTCCAGCCCGACGCCGGCCGGGACGACCCCCGGCAGGCGGAAGACGAGCGGGACGACGAGCGTCGGGTCGTAGATTCCGTGGTGGTCGAAGTAGCAGTCGTGGTCGTAGAGCGTCTCGCCGTGATCGCTGGTGAGGACGACGAGCGTGTCGTCGTCCAGCCCGAGCGCGGTCAGCTCGGCGAAGATGTTCGCGATGCACGCGTCCATGTACGCGACGCCGCCGTCGTACTGCGCGATCACGTACTCCGCGTCCGTCACCCCCTCCGGCAGCCAGCTCTTGAAGTAGTCGGCGAACGGCGCGAAGTCGTAGACCGGTTGCATCGAGTCGTTCGTCGGATCGCATTCGTCCCCGGCGTAGAACATCCGCTCGAACGGCGCGGGCGGCAGGTATGGGGTGTGCGGGTCCATGTGTCGGACGAAGAGGAAAAACGGTTCGCCGGTCGCGGCGAGCCGCCGGAGCTCGGGCAGTGCGGCGTCGTTCAGCGCCTCGGCCTTGTGTGCGCGGCCGTCGTCGCCGATGCTCCATCCGTCGAAGCCGACATACTTGCCGAACCCACGGCTGGCCGGGTTGCCCTTGAACCCGACGCAGGTCGTCTGGTAGCCGGCGTCGCCGAGCAGCTCGGCGAGGGTCGGCGCGTCCTCGGCCATCGGCCCCTTGTGCCGCAGGGCGACGGTGTTCGTCCCGAAACAGTCGCGCCCGGTCAGCATCCCGCCGTACCCGGACGTCGTCGGGATGTGCGGGCTGAAACAGTGCTCGAAGACCGCGCCGCCCTCGGCGAACCGGTCGATGTGCGGCGTGGTCAGCCGGGCATAGCCGTGCAAGCTCATGTGATCGCGCCGCAGACTGTCGATTCCGATCAGCAGCAGGTTCGGTTTTGAGCTCGGCATTTTTCCTCCTCTATAGGTCCCATGGGTCCTATAGGACCTATGGTTCTCAGCGCGCGCCTAGCGCCTTGAGGCACGCGTTCATGTAGCCATAGCTCTCGGCGGCGATGATCGCCTGGCGCGCGAGCGGGTAGTCGCCGGCGCCGATGATTTCGAGATCGACCGGGCCGTCGTATCCGCCGTCGACCATCGCCTTGAAGTAGCCCCACAGGTCGATGTCGCCGCGGCCGCAGGCCTGGTCGCGGGGGGCGCCCGGGCTCGGGCCGGGGCCCTTGCAGTCGCGGATGTGCACGTGCCGGACCCGGTCGAGCACCTCCGGCAGCGCCTCGGCCGGATTCTCGCCCGCACGGTGGATGTGGCTCGGGTCCATGTCGACGCCGAACGCCGGCGACTTGATCTTCCCGGTCGCGCGGAGCGTCGTCGGCGTGCTGTAGATGCTGGCGTTGACGTGGGCCTTGCAGCAGAGCGTGACACCGTGCTCGGCGGCGAGGTCGGCCATCTTCGCCAGCAGGTCCGTCCGCTCCTCGAAGCTCTCGCCGTCGTCCGCCTTGCCGCCCGGCCCGACGTTGACGACCGGCACGCCGAGCGCCGCCGCGGCCGCGATCGCCCTCGGCACCCACTCCGCGTCGACCCCGCCCTTCTCCATCGCGAGGAGCGCGAGCCCATACTGGTCGGACAGCGCCTTGATCTCGTCGACCTGATCCGCCCAGCGGTCGAGTTCGACGTGCTCGCACATGCCCCGGATCGCCGAGAGCTCGACGCCGTCGTACCCGGCCCAGGCGATATGCTTCATCGCCGTCTCGAGGTTGTGCCCGTTGAACAGCACCGTGTTCACGCCCAGCTTGATCATATCGTGTTCCTCGCTCGGAATTCTCTTCCTTCAGCGGCCGCCGCACCGGCGCAGGCAGGCGTTGAGGTACCCGTAACTCTCGGCCGCGACGCCGGCGCTGCGGCTCGGCTCGTAGCTCGACGCCCCGATGATCTCGAGGTTGACCGGGCCGTCGAACCCGGCGTCGACCAGCACGCGGCAGTAGGCCGCGAGGTCGATCTCGCCCCGCCCGCACGTCTGGACCTCGGGCGGGCCCGGCTCCGGGCCGGGCCCGGAATCGCGCACGTGCACGTGGCGGACGCGCGAGACGACCTGGCGGAGTGCCTCGGCCGGCTCCTCACCGCCCCGGTAGATGTGGCTCGGGTCCATGTCGATCCCGAACGCCGGCGAGTTGATCCGCCGCATCACCTCGAGCGTCGTCGCCGTGTTGTCCATCGACGTGCCGATGTGCGCCTTGACGCACAGCGTCACGCCGCGCTGCTCCGCCTCGTCGGCCAGGGCCGCCATGCGCTCGATGCATTCGCCGCGGTCGGCGTCGCTGCCGCTCTCGCCGCTCGGGCCGATGTTGACGACCGGGATACCGAGCTCGGCCGCGGCGGCGAACGCGTTCCGGCAACGCTCCTCGTCGAGCGGGCCGACCTCCATCGCGGTCAGCGGCAGCTCGAACTCCGCGACGACCGCCCGAATCCCGGGGACGTCGTCCTGCCAACGGTCGAGGTGCAGGTGCTCGCCGAGCGGATCGCCGAACGCGCCGACCCCGTCCAGCGCCGAGATCTCCGCCGCGTCGTAGCCCGACCACTTGATGTGCTGCATCGCCGTGCGAAAATCGTGGCCGCCGAACAGCACCGTGTTCACGCCCAGCTCGATCACGTCCGTCTCCACACCTGTAGGACCTATAGATCGACGACCTTCCCGCTCTCGAAGGACTCGATCGCGGCCTCGATCACGCGCTGCGCCTTGAGCGCCTCCTCGCCGGACGCCTCGATCTCGTCGGGCGGGACGCCGTCGATGAGCTGGCGAACCCAGAACGAGATGCGGCTCTCGAACGTATCGCCGAAGCTCCGCATCTCGCCGAGGTAGTCGTAGGTCTCGCGCTCGATGCGGCGCCGGTGGATCAGCGTCAGGTGCTCGCAGGCGTCGACGAGGACGAACCGCGCCTCCGAGCCGGTCACCTCGCACTGCTCGAGGCCGTAGGTGGCCGGCGCCGCGTCGTAGCTGCCGGTCAGGTTGCCGACCACGCCGTTCTCGAACAGCATCCCGACCTGCACGTTCGACCAGATGGCCCGGCCCTTGCCCTTGCTGAAGAACGCGTGCACGCTCTGGACGTCGCCGCAGAAGTAGCGCATCACGTCGATCGAGTGCGGGTGCAAGGCGCGAATGTGGAACCACGGGGACGACTCGTTCCTGTTGTCGATCCACATCCGCATGTTGATGAGGTGGAGCCGGCCGAGCCGGCCCGCGTCGATCCACTCCTTCGCCCGCACGGCCGCCGGCGTGAACCGGTGATTCAGGTCGATCGCATACGGCACGCCTTTCTCCTTCGCCAGCGCGACCATCTCCTCGGCCTCGGAGACGCGGTTGGCGATCGGCTTCTCGCCGAGCACCGGCAGCCCGGCGCCCAGCAGTTCCATCGTCGGCGTGTAATGGTCGCCGCCGTTCTCCTCGCCCGCCGTGCACATGCTGCACGCGTCGAGCTCGATCCCGGAGTCGAGCATCTCCTGCACGCTGTAGAACGCCTGCGCGTCGTACGCGTCGGCGGCCTTGTCGGCGCGCTCCTCGATGATGTCGCAGACGGCGACGACGTCCGTCTCGTCCAGTTCCTGGTAGACGCGGGCGTGCCGGTTGCCGATCCCGCCCATTCCCACAATCCCGATCCTGAGTGTCATCTGTCTGTCTCCTGCGTGTATCTGCCCATGTTGGCCGGCAGTCTACCGCGGCGCCGGTGGCGATTCAAGCGCCGGTCGTCAGGTCGCACGCTCGATCTCCCCGCGGATCTCGTCGAGGCAGCCGGGCAGCGTCGGGCTCGACGGGTGCTCCTTCACAAACACCGGCGTCCGCTCCAGCGGCGCCGCGTAGCTCGCCAACTGCACCGGCCCCCGATACCACGTCCCCGTGAACACATCCTGCCACCCGCCGGACGGCAGGTACACGTTCCGCCGCTCCGTCCATTCGAGTACCGGCGCGACGAGCAGCTCCTCGCCCAGGAAGTACTGGTCTTCGATCCCCTGCGCGATCTTGTCGGTCGGCAGGTGCAGCACCATGTGCCGCATCAGCGGGAGGCCCCGCGCGGCGCCGGCGCGGAACTGCTCGACGAGGTACGGGACCAGCGCGTAGTGGACCTTCGAGTAGAGGCGATACAGGTCCACGATCTCCGGCTCGAAGTCGTACGGCCGGGTGACCGTGCCGTGGGTCGACATCACCGGCCCGAAGCACGCGAGCTGGCAGCCGCGCGCGAAGACCTCCGGCTCCGGGTTCGCCTCCGGATCCTCCGCGGGCATGTAGCCGCCGAGGTCGTGCCCCAGAAACGGCACGCCGGACAGGCCGAGCGAGAGCGCCGCGCGAAGGATCGCGCGGAGGAAGCGAAACTCGCGCCGCTGGTCGCCGCACCAGACCCACGGGTACCGCGCCGCTCCGATCCCGCCGCCCCGGCTCCAGCACACCCCGCCGCCCCGCCGCCGCTCCTGGAACAGCCGGTACATCATCGTGTTGTACCGGACCGGGTAATAGTGGTGCATACCCTTCGGCGACCGCCGCGTCAACTGCAGGTCGTCGTGCTCGGGGAACTGCTCGCAGAAGTCGATCTTCGCCCCGTCGACGCCGACCTCGTCGAGCAGCCGGCCCCACACCTCGTCGGTCCACCAGCGGACGGCGTCGCGGTCGGTGAGGTCGAGGAACCGGCTCGTGCGTCTGTCGGGCGCGTCGGCCGGGTTGTACGCCGCCGACTCCTCGAGGTCGACCGATCCGTCGGCTCGGCGGACACAGTGCGAGTCGGCCTCGGGCAGCTCGCTCACGAGCGGGCCGCGGACCCGGCCGCACGCGTCGTACACCAGCACCTTCTTGCCGGCCGCGTGGAGCTCGTCGCAGAGCGCCTCCAGGTCGCCGTATGTGCCCACGTCGTAGGTCGGCCAGCCCTCGACGATCACGCCCGACCACGGCAGGTCGAGCTCGTCCATCGCCGCCGCCATCCCGCGGACGCCGTCGGCGGTCGCGAACTCCTTCGTCCGGGCATGCCGGCTGACGAGCATGCCGAACGCCCAGTCGGGCGGGGTCGGCGCCCGGCCGGTCAGCGCGCTCAGCGAGTCGAGGATCGCCCGGGGATCCTTGTCCACGAAGACATAGAGGTCGAGCGGCGCGTCCAGCTCGGCCACCGCCCAGCGGTCCGGGTCCTCCTCGCCGAGATCGAGCGTCATCCCCTCGAACCGGTTGACGAACAGCCCGTAGCCGCCGGTGCTCAGGACGAACGGGACCGGCAGGTAGCTGTTCCCCTCGGTCTCGCACCAGCGGTCCTCGGCCCAGACGTGGACGGCGCGGCCGCGCCGGTCGACGGCGTCGAACCGCTCGCCTGTGCCGTAGAGCCGCTCGTGCCGGGCAAGCCGCCCGCCCAGGGAGAGCCCCTCCTCCGGCAGTGAGATGGAATCGATGGCGACGCAGGCCGTCCGGTCCTCGTTGAGGAATTCGACTCTCACCGGGGCGGTCGTGAGTCGAACGCTCGTCGACGCGGCGCGGCTCGAGACGCGGAACACGCCGTCGTCGC
>JAWODX010000274.1:0-5815 GCA_046483085.1 Planctomycetota bacterium | reverse complement strand
GTTGGCGAGCTGATGCAGGCCCGGCACGGCGTCCGCGTGGATCATCTTGCCGTGCCGGTCGAGGATTTGCACCATGATGCAGCCGAGGCGGGAGCCGGGGGCCCAGCGTCGCCCCGGATACAGGAGCGGCTTGTAGCTGGACATGCGGCTGTGGACGTGCAGGTCTTCCTTGCGGCTTTTCAGCTTTGTGTCGTACAGTGCGCCGACGACGATGTGTCCCTTGGCCGAAACGTGCATGCCGCCCTGGTGGAACCCCTTGTTGCCGGGGAAGACGGCGCCGCTGATAACGTGAGCGCTGCGCTCGCCGCCGCCGCCCCCGAAGTGGTGCTTGTCACGCTGTTCGCCGTAGTCGAACGGGACCTCCCGCCACGTATTGCCGGGCTTGTAGCGCACGATCATGTCGGAGGTGCGCAGGTAGGCGTGCCCGTCGAGATCAAACGCGAGGTCCTCGGTGCTCATCGGCAGGTCGATCTCGCGGACCCGCCCGATCTCGGGGTCGATGCGCACCAGTTGCTTGCATGCTTTTCCGTGAGACGAATCGCCCTCCATCAGGTAAAGCATACCGTCGGCCGGGTTGACGTAGAGGCGCTGCCGGTTCCAGACAGGGGGGCGCACGCGCGTGATCGCTCGGACGGCCTCGGCAAGGAGGTCCCGCTCCACCACCCACTCGTCTTTCTTCAGAGCGAGCACCAGGATGCCGCGGCCGCGGGGGCGCTTCGCGCCGGGCGGCGAGGGGGCCACGATCCAGAGGCGGAGGGGGTCGGCGCGGAAGTCGAGGGCCGCGTCGTGTTCGAGGTTGCCCCGCGTCTCCCTGAGCCCCGCGGCGCGATGGAGGTCCCAGGTCGCCAGCCGGCGTGCCTTGTTCCACGGGGAGAATTTCGTCAAGCGGAATTGCTGGCTCCTTCGTTTCACCGAGAGTCTTGTTCCCCCGTAGTATGCGGAACCGGACAGCGGCAGCCCCCAGGAGAAGACGAAAACTTCGCCGCTCTCGGGGTGCACGTTGATCTTGACCGGCCGCTTGACCGCGATGTTCTTGAGGTGTTTTCCGGCCGGGTCAAAGACCTGGACACGGTCGTTGAGGTGGTCGGCCACATAGACCCGCCCCTGCGCATCGCAGGCCACGTCGGCGGGCATGTGGAACTCGCCCGGGCCGTCACCCGGCTTGGGGTTCCCGGCGAAGTTCTCCAACTCGCCCTCGCCGTCGTAGCGCATGCGCCTGACCATGTGCCGCCAGAGGACGGCCCCCTTCGTGCCGGGGAAGGTCTCGTTATACATGGACAGGTACAGCCATCGGCCGTCGGGGCCCAGGGCGGCGCGTTTCGGGCGGATGACCGAGAGCGGGTCCTCCGAGCGGTGCCCGCGGTTCGGTTTCCAGAACGCCTTGTCGCTGGAGATTGCGAGCGAGGGACCGTGCAGGCGGAGGGGGCCGTCGCCGTCTTGGGCGAGGCGGCTGAACCGGCGGCCGATCAAGGCGACGCGGCCGCCGCCGGCCACCAGCTCGTCTCCGCCGGACCCGGTGATGCCTCCGGTCGCGATGCCCCGGCTCTGGTAGCCCTGGTATCGCCCGTCCCGATAGGTCGGTCGCCAGCAACTGTTCCCGCTCTTGAGGAAGGTCGACTGGAACCAGTTGGGCTTGATGGGAAGGCGGGCGCCGTCGGGGAACGTGTGGTAGTCGATCCCTTTCACCCTCTCAAGATCGGCGGCGGGGAATGGGTAGATCGTTCGCAGGTAGCTGCCGTCGTGGCCGAACAGGCGCACGTGGTCCACGCCATGGCCGCTGTCATAGACATAGACGCCTTCGGGCGCGGGAGCGACGGCGAGCCGCTGGCCCGAATGCCCCGATACGCCGCCCTGGGCGCTGGGCTTTCCCGGATGCCAGAACAGGGTCCGCTCGAACCGCGGCTTCAGCCCCAGGGACACCCGGACGAGACAGTGGTCCTTCTCGTCCACGTAATGGCCCTGGTCATCCTTGCCGTCCCAGACCAGCGTCTGCCGTTTCGAGCTCTTCTGGAACGGGGGCGGCGCGTCGGGGCCGAGCACGCCGCTCGCCAGATGCCGGAGAATGCGGCCGGCCCCGTCCTCGATCGCCACGGTCGCGTCGCACCACCCCTTGCTCTCGAACGTGATCGTCACCCGGTCGCCCTCGCGGGTGACCTGCGGCGCCCGGGCGAACTCGAACACGGCCTCGCGCTTCACCTTGAACTCGTCAGCCCCCGCCGCCCAGGCAGCGGATGCGGCCGCCAGCAGAACGCACGCGATGTGGACGGACGCCTGTGGCGCTCTGCCCCGGCCTCGGACGATGTGATGCGGCAGATTCATGCTCGTTCCTCTTTCTTGTCATCGACCGGCCAGGGCCACTGGGGAGTCGCCGCCGGGTTCTCGGACACGTCCAGCCGGATGCGGTGGGCGGGTCCCCGATGCCCCGCGACGTCGACGGTGCGCGCCTCGATGGAGCAGGAGCCCGGATGCAGCCGCCAGGGGTACTCGATGCCCTCGATCCGCTCCGGCGGGCCGCCGTCGACCGAGACCTGGTAGTGGCTGAAGAAGGGGGCGCAGGGCGTGGACAACTGTACACGGCAGTAGTACGGCATCTTGTGGGGCGGCAGCAGCTCCATCCGGGCCGCGTCCACGTCGGGGTACGCATCCGCCGGGTCTTCCGTGATGAGCATGGTCCCGTCGGCGTAGCCGCGCTTCTCGAACGTGTCGGGCGGGGTGCCCTGGTACCAGCGCTGCTTCTTCCGCGCCTCGTCCACCAGCATGACCCCCATGCTTTTCGACCCGCGCCCGTCGCGGCGGAACACGTCGTTGCGGCATTCGATCAGGTGCCAGAAGTAGGTCCGCGCCTCGTGATCCTCGGGTTTCCCCTTGCGGGCCCGGTCCACCGGACGCCGGTTCGGGCCGATCACCGGCTGAAGGCCTTCGCCCCGATGCGTCTGCCAGCGCCGCCCGATCTCCTCCGCGTTCAGCGGCACCCCGTCGAGTTCGAAATGATGGTCGTAATTCGGGTCCAGGTGCACCCACTTCCGAAACCTGTTCACCCACACGTCCACGACGCCGTGGTGGGTCCCCTTCTCGTCGGCGGTGTGTTCGCAGTCGACGGAGAGCTTGCGGGCGACAAAGCCACACGCCGTCGCTGCCGCGACGAGGACCATCGCGAAGTGGCTGCACCAGAACGTGCCGCCCGCGTGGGACGCCCCGACCAGGGCGAACGGGTCCAGCGTCGTGAACGGTTCAAGACCGGGCAGGGCGGCCTGCGTGTGGTTGATCAGGTTGACGAACGTCCAGTGCCGGAGGCGGAGGACGGCCTCCCAGTCATCGGCCGCGTCCTCGATCAGTTCGAGCAGGCGGTATCTCTCCCGGAATGCCGCCGCACGGCGGTTGTCGTAATCCGACCAGCAGAACGGCATGCGGCTGACCGCGGGGGCCGGGTTGTCGTAATCCGCCACACGGATCTTCCAGGCGTGCCGCCGCTCCAGCTCCCGCCAGACGTCGTCAAACGGCCGGGGCGCGCCGGCGCGGTCGGGGACTCCGCCCCGCGGTTCGGAATTCTGCTTGTGCATCGGGGCTCCGGGGATCTGAATCCCTGGCCGGACTATCGCTTATTCCTCGTATCCGACATTTCCCATTTGACACCATGTGACACCCTCGTTGCCCATCATCCAGCGGACGATCACGATGCCGCCTGATTGGGGTTGCTTCCTTGGGCGCACTTCGGTCTACTTCTTCCGCTTGTACCGGTACGCCCACATCGTTCCGTTGGCGCGGCCGTCCGTTGCCACATACATAAGGTGCGCGTTCAGTTCCGGGTCGTAGTAGCCGCTCCAATGCGGATTGATCATCTTGACATCATACGCCCCGGGCTTTTCTGCTACCGTCTCCCACCGGTTTTCCTCGGGATGATAGGCGTAGATGCCCGGACCAGTGCCGTTCTTTTTCGAACTGTCGTGCATGAACAGAACAGCGGCATCATTTGCCGAATCATAGAAGAACATGGCATTGTTGCTCGAATAGGTCTGCAATCCCGGATCCTTTTCGGGCTTCAGGTGTATGAATTTCTCGGACTGCACATCAAAAGCATACAGCGCGCTCTTGCCCTTTTCAATGACCGGATAGATGCCGCCGCCCATGTAGATCCGGTCCCGCTTGCTGTCGTAGCAGCTGTTGCTGTCCATGTCCCAGGGCGGCGCCTCCCCTTTGCGTTTAATGACGGACCATTCCCGCTTTTCAGGGTTGTACCAGCCAAACGCATAGCTGCGTTTCCGAAAAGCGAACGCTTTTTCCACGCTGGGAACGTAGACCAGTGTCGAGCCGAATCCGCTGATCTTGAAGCGCTTATGCGGTTTCTCACACCGGTACCGTTCCCAACGGTGCTCGACCGTGCTGTAAATCCACGGACTCTTGTAGTTCTTTTCAGGCCTGTCTTCCTTGTCTCCTTCTGGGGCTTCCTCTTCTTTCTTCTTCGCCTCTTTGTACGCCTCCCGCGCTTCTTTCCGCCCCTTGATCTTTGCGCCCAGATAGCTTCCGCAGGTCGTTCTCATGAAGCACTTGCGGTCGGTATCGTAGGTAACCTGCATGTAGGCATGAACCCCCACGGCAACCGGAACGGGATTGCCGTCCTTGTCAACCTCAAAGCCCGTCTCTGGATCGATACTGATCACCTCCTTGTAGCCGCCCCTGGCAGGAGTGCCCGGATAAACGCAGATCCAGCGGTGCTGGTTGGCGTCGTAGAACCACACGTCGTCCATGCCGTAACCGTTGGACTTGACACGCCCGTGCGGGCCCTCGCCAGTGAAAAACGCTCCCCGCATGTCCGGCGCATAAGCCATGCGCGGTGCCCAGGAACGTCCGGCCGCCTTGCCCCACTTGGGGTCCGGCGCGGGTGAGCCCAGATTCACCCATTGGTTGTCGCCCAGGGCCTTGACCTTCGCGAGATGCTCGCCCGTCGGCTTCGAGGGCAGGTCCTTGAGCGGTCCGCGACGTGCGGCCGCGGCCTCGTCGGCGGCTCGGACGGCGTTGCCTCCGCTCACGCCCAGGACCGCCATCACAATGATTCCGATCACGCTGGTCCGTCTTCTCATCGGTTCCTCCTGGGCGGGCCGGGGATGCCGGGTGCTTCCGGATATCCCCCCCGCCTCATCGTGGTCACTTGCCTTTTCCTCGTTCTGCTTTCAGCTCGACAACCGGATATTCCGCCGAGGCGTCGTGCTTGTACAGATGCACTTTTCGGTCGGCCCACATGGTGACGCCGTACTCCGGAATGAACGCCACCATGGGATGGGAGTACCTGCCGAAGGGGTAAGGCGTCTTTTTGAAGTCGTCGGCCAGGCGATACTCGTTCTTCTCGCTGTCGAATTCGATGAGCTGCTTCTCCTTCGTGCCCATGATCAGGTAGCGCCCGGAGACCGGGTCCACGGTAATGATGTCGTGGTTGATATTGAGGTCCACCGGGCAGTCCTTCATCCGTTCTGTCTTGCCGTCGGCGTCGAGAATCACCACGACGTGCCCCCGAGAGTTCCCGCCGGCAAACAGGACCTCGTTGCGGATCGGGTTGTGCCGCGCCATGCTGTGGTAGCCGATCAGCGGCGTGTTCCCCAGACTCCGCCAGGCCTCCTTCTCCTTGCTGTAGAAACACAACTTCCCTTGCGGCTTGCGGGCCAGACTGAGCGCAAAGAGATTCGACGACGTTTAGACGAGGATTTGTCACTCGATGAGTTTGAGCGCGACTACCGCTCCACCGGAGAGGCAGCAACTCAGTTCTTCCAGGATCTTTTTGTTCAGGTCCTCAACTTTGAAGAGAAGACGTCACCTCTGGGTG
>JAWODX010000224.1:0-3523 GCA_046483085.1 Planctomycetota bacterium | reverse complement strand
GTTGCGAAATCCTCGTCCAGCGACACGGGTACGAACCCCTCGTGCATGGCCTGGAGGATTTCGGCGGGATCGTTCGTCGTGTGCACGGCCCGGCCGAAGAGCGTCTTCAACATCGCCACCCCCATCGCGGCCGGCACCCCGTGTCCAGTCACGTCGGCAATGCAGACAACGAACTGTCCGTTCTCCTTGTGAACGATGTCGAAATAGTCCCCCGCCACTTCCGTCGCGGGTCGGTAGACGTGGGCCACGGGCAGCCCCTCGTAAGCGGCGGGTGCCGGTTTCAGATTCTCTTGGATTCTTCGGGCCTTCGTCATCTCCCGCCGCCGTTCGCGGTCCGTCTCCTGCAATGCGGAACTCATGGAATTGAACTCGTTCGCCAGATAGCTCAGCTCCCGGGACCCGGTCGCCGGAACTTGGGTGCCAAGTTTCCCGCCGCTGACCCGCCGGACGGCCCCAACCACCGAGTTCAACGGACGGGTCACCATCCGATCGACGAGGTAGGACACGACCAGGGCGAGGATCGCGCCGAGACAGACAATGCTCAGCAGACGACGGAGGATCTGTGCGCGCAGAATCTCGCGGATGTTGGATACGTACTCAGAGACGAATACGGTCATCCCGCTCGAGGACGCCTGGCCGACGACGAGTTCGCCGCCCTCCGATGCAGCGATCCCGTCGGGGTCAGCCGCGGCCGCCTGCATCGCGCGGATCATGTCCTTCGACTGCCGATGGTGGGCGCGGGCTTGTAGCACCCGGTCGCCGATTTGCGCCGCGATGTGGTGCCCCGGAGAGGTGGCATCCTGCATGCGGCCACACACGTCGTCGATGTAGTCCTGGACGAAATCCGGGTCTCCTGCCCGCCCACGGATTCCGGGCAGGAGTGTCTTCGCCTCGTCGCGAAGTGCGATCCGCTTTTCGCTCAACTGGGTCTGCCACTCGTTGTGGTAGTCCCAGGCCGCGAAGGCCGCCAAAATGAGGACGACGGCGAGGTTCAGGCCGAAAAGCAGGTGAAAGCGCAACGAATAGGGTTTGGGCTCCGGGCTTTCGGTAGGCGAACGGTTTCCGGGCCTCTCTGTCGTCATATCCATTGCCGCGACACGCGGTCCCGTGTCGCCCCTTTCTGCCCTCTTGGATTATTATAGGCCGAACGGCGGCGATGTCACCCGGTGGCGTCGCCGGGGCTGGAGCGTGAGCGCCACGTTGGGGCGGAGCCGCCGCCGGCGACCTGGCGGGCATAGTGTGGGCGGAAGCGGCGGTCGGAAGCTCCAATCAATCGGCTCTTCAACACAGGGGAGCGTACTCATCCGGCAGTTGTGCCCGGAGGTCGGCGATTTCGCCCGGCGTGACGGCGTCGCGGACCACCGACATCACAGCCCGGGCGTGGTGGGCCGCATCGCTCTCGTCACATCCCTCGCGTCTGGCCACGCGTGCGAAAAACTGACCGAGGTCGAACGAGGTGCGCTCGTCTTTCCCGCCGGATTCGAGAAAACGACCCACTTCGTCCGGAAGCTGAGCTGCCAGGTCGGCAGCCTCTCCCCCGGCGAGCCGCTCTCCCAAAGTTCCGAGCGTTGCTCGGGCCGCCTTGAGGGCCTCGCCGGTCGAGCTCAAGTGCGCTCGGTCTTGAACTTGCCCCATGAATTCGTCGTAATGCACTGTCGACCTCCTCTCTAAGATTATCATCCTGCGCTGCAAGCCCTCCAAGATCCGGGCTGAGCGACGGCTCCGTTTAAGCTGTGGTCCCAGTCGCCGCCATCGGCCTCCGCGACACACGAATGTACCGGTTTGAATACGACGGTCAGTTGTTGCTTACATCCTCGAGAATCTCGCCGGCCAGATCGTGGCCGACGGTGCCGAGCGCCAGATCGCCCAGGGATACAACCCCAATCGGCTGGTCGCCCTCGTCTCGAACGAGCAACCGACGGATCTTATTCTCCTCCATCAGTTGCGCTGCGTCTTCCACTGGCGTCGAAATCCGGCACCAGACCTTCTCCTCTGACATGGCACTTTCGATGGGCGTGGTGTTCACGTCGGAGCCTTCAGCGATCGCCCGAATGACAATGTCCCGGTCCGTGACCACGCATACAATGGCGCCGTCGGAAGCGACGGGCAGCCATCCGACCTCATGATCGCGCATCTTCTGTGCCGCGCCCATCAAAGAGTCGTCTGCCTTCGTTGTCACCAGCCTGTATGTCATGACTTCGTCGCCTACCATGCAGACCCTCCTAATGTGCCTCCCCTTTCGGATATTTACCCACCATCCCTGCGCATGCTGGCGGAATCAATCGCACTTTGATCTGTCTTGCCGTAGTAGGTTGCGGGCGCACAGTGTCACTCGTTGCTTTACGTGACCGGTCCATGCTGGCCGTGGTGCAAACAGCGACAGTTGTTGTCGAGGCCCGATGACCACGAAGTAGGTCATTCCGCAGCCCCCGCGCGGTGTGGAATGCGCTAAGGGCGCATACTCAACCACCGCCGTTACAATTGGCCGCTCATCCTGGGTGGGATTGACGTAGGACCACCAGGGGAGGGAGGCGGAGGCGCCCTCGGGATGCCCGGTGCAGTGGGGACCGGGGAAGTAGGTGGCGTCGACCGGGCACGGCGAACCGGACTGCCGCCACAGCACCTCGACGTTGATCTCGTTCCCGGTGGCCGGGCAAGGTTCAGGAATATGTGGGACCGGAAAGCTTCCGCTCCGCCCGCACTGCCAGTTCGAGCTCGCGACGGGTGTGCCCGGTCACCTCGATGAGCTTCTCGAGGATCTCGCCGTCGGTCACCGCCCCCGCGTCAAAACCCGGGGCCGGAACGATCTCGACGCTGATCGCACGCGGCGACTCGATGACCCGGTCCTGACCCAGCGGCCCCAGCACCGATGTCATCTGCGGACCGTCCTTGTACCGGACGACCGCCTGCATCCCCCTCGGCACATCGCTCGCCGCTACCGTGATCTTCAACTCAGCCCTCCTACCACAAGCCGTTGTTCGGGACGAACCAGGCCGTGGTGAACGCCGCCCAGCCGTGGCTGCTTCCGACGCCGGTGACCTGACACTCAAGCGTATGGTACCCGTCGCCGGCGACAGTGATACCGGTCCGGCTGTGCAGGGTGTCGTACCCGCCGCCGGCCCGCCAGTCATCGTTCGCCCAGATCGAGACGCCATCGATGAACCACTCGACCTCGCACCGGTCGTCCGCGCCCTCGATCCCGATCACGTTCAGCTCGTATTCGCCCGCGGCCAGGTCGAACCCCACCTTCATCCGGTCGCCCACGTTCTGGGAGCTGCAGTACATCCCCATCTGGTAGGGCTGACCGGTGTTGTAGACGAACCGCGTCCAGGTGCCCGCCACCGCCTTGCCCGCCTCGAAGAAGATCCGGGCGGTTTGCGGGGCCGCTGTGCTGCCCCCGCCCCCCGGGTAGCCGGGACCCTCGAGCTTCAGTGGTTCTTGTAGTTTTGTTCTTTAAAGCGAAATCAGAAGTAAAGATAAAAGAGAATATACTGGAAAGTTATGCGAAAAATTCTGGCGAAAG
>JAWODX010000151.1:0-4938 GCA_046483085.1 Planctomycetota bacterium | reverse complement strand
GCAGCCGCGCCCGCCCCGTGCCCCCGCCGGACCTCCCCAGCGCGTCGCCACAGCGCCTCGCCAGATCAACGTATCCCCGCGCGGGCCCGTCCAGCTCCCATCGGCCCGCCACGAAACTCCTGTCGGCCTGCACCAGTCCGGCGCCGTCGCCGAACGCCGCGACCTCGGCCGAGTGGACATACGCGAACGTGCCGCGGCCCTGCACCTCCTCGAGCAGCGGCTCCAGAGCATCGGCCCAGTTGTAGGGCGAGATCCAGGAGCTGCCGCTCAGCTTGGCGAACCCCATCTCGCGCAGACATCGGAGCAGCTGGGATCGGAGCGTATTATTGCCCACGTGGATATCGTATGTGAGGAGGCTCCAGGTGCCGTCCCAGGGCTGTTCGGATTTCCGGATTTTCGCCGTGGTCATCTCGCTCAGGTTGGGCGGCTGGGCGGCAGCGTAGCGTGCGTCGGCCCCGTTTCCACGTCTCAGGAGATTCCCGCCCCACGTATGATATCGGAGCAGCGCCTTCAGGTCGATTGCCGCCACCCATCCGCCGAGCAGCGCGATCAGTTCGGCCCCCGTCCCCCCGTAGGCGCTCCGGTGCAGGACCTCCAGCGCCTCCACCAGATCCTCGTAGCAAAATCGTTCGTCCCATCCCGCCAAGATAGCCTCCCTCCCACCTTCAAACCATCATGCAAAAATCCCACGTGGGAAATTAGCATGACGCCCGGATCCCGGATTGTCAAGGGCGCCTTGGCCTGAAAGGCTGACCTTCCTCTGTGATGATAGACGGGGACCGTCATGCAAGATGTCCGACCTCGGACATTCAGCATGACGCAGTGCCGGAGGAGTTCTTCGGCGGGGTACGGCGCGTGACGACGGGCGTGAAGAACTTGCGGGCGTGCTTGCGCCAGACCTGGCCGGCGGTCAGGATCAGTCGAGCAGCTCGCCGATCCAGCGCCAAATGCTGCCGCCGATGACGAGATACAGGGCCGCAAGCCCGACGGAGACGGCCACACGAGCCACGACGCTGAGCCCCCATTCGCCGAAGAGCGAGAGCAGCCCGAACGCCGCGCCGGCAACCACAATCGCGCCGATGGCCCGCTTGATCCAGTGACCGATCCGGTCCGATCCCTGCATCGCCCTCCTCCGCGAATGGTCCTTCACCGCCCCCGTATATTCCCCAGCTTCGTTGCGAAGCCCGCTACTTGCCGCCGCCCAGGTCGGCGAAGCGGGCGGTGATCTCCATGTCCGTGCCGACGGCCGGCCGCCGGCGCGCTCCAGGCCGGTCTGAAACACTTTGCGCACGGGCGGGGTGGTCGCCGGGGTTCAGTCTTTCGCCCGGCCGAGGGCCCTGGCCACCTCGGCGGCGCAGGCGAAGAGCTCGCGGTTCAGCGCTCGCCAGCCCTGGTGGTTGACGTGCAGGAAGGTGAGGTTCCAGATGTTGTGTTTGTGGTCGACGCAGTACTGGACGCGTCGGACCATGATCCGTCGGCAGCGCCCGGCGAGCTCCTCGCCGAGCTTGTCGGCGTGTCTGTGGAGTGCCTCGGTGACGAAGATGGCGGCCTCGGACTCCTGCAGCCCCTCGCGGAGGGCTTCGAGCCGGAGGGTGGGCTCGGCGCCGTTCGGCCCGGGCCAGGCGAGGCGGAGGACGTAGACGCCGCGCTGGGCGGAGCTGGACTCGGGCCAGCGCTGGTAGATGGAATGGCCGCGCCCGCGCCCGGCCTTGACGGGCCAGTAGTCGAGGGCCAGCCGGCCGAACCCGCGGCCGCGGAAGTAGAGGTTGCGCTCGGCGAGGATGCGGAAGTCCTGGAGGTCGCGCCGCTCGGCGTTGGTCCTTGCGAACCAGGCGCCGATCCGTGGGCGCCAGATCTCGGGGATCTTTTCGAGCGGGTTCACCCGGTGCACATCGTAGGCGTGCTCCTGGAGCACGACCGTGCTGCCGCCTTTCATGCGGATGGGCTCGGTGGCCGTGGTCGGCCGGTGACAGCCCTTGACCCAGCCGACGCCGGGCAGGATCTGCTGGAACTCGGTCAGCGAAGGGGGCAGCCGGCCCTCGATCAGGACGCCGAGGGCGATGGCGTCGGCCAGGCCGAGCTTCGCCAGGTGCCGTTTCGCCTCCAGCATCACCGGCTTCCAGAACTCGCGGCTCTCCGTCGTCCCGTACTCCGGCACGCGGAGCGGGGTTTTCTCGCCCGTCTTCGGGTCGAGCCGGGTGACGTGGTGCGGCTCCTTCATCGCCTTGACGGACAGGTGGGTGTAGATTCTGGAGCGGAAGACGTGCAGGCAGATGAAGTCGGGGTCCACCAGGTATGTCTTGACCAGCGTGGCGTAGCGGTCGAACACGGAGAAGTCGTAGCGGTACCCGCCGCCGGGCTTTTCGATCCAGTAGACCCAGCCCTCGTCGTTCCCGCACTGGGCGCGGTTGATGATCGGCATGTGGACGAAGTCGCCGCCGACGTAGGCGAGCAGCTCGAAGCTCCGCTCGATCCGCGCCCAGTGTTCGTCCGACCACATCGGGACGTCGTACTTCATGGACAGGGTCTGGGGCGACTGGTAGATGCCGGCGTAGGCGCGGTACTGGTGCGGTTCGGGCAGGGTCCAGTCGGCGACGGAGAGGTGGATCGGGACGGTCTCCTCCAGCTCGTCGGTGTGGACCTCGAGCCGGCCGCGGTACACCCCGGGCGCCGCGTCGGCGGGGACGGCGACGGTGATCAGCGCCGGCTGGGTCGCGCCGCCGGCCCGCTTCCTGACCTGGACCACGTCGGGCGGGTCCGCCGCGATCGGGTCGAACCAGTGATCCTGGCGGTAGCCCATGTCGGCCAGCCGCGGGTAGCGGACGGCGACGCGGTCGGCGGGGATCACGGCGTCGCCGTCGACCTGGCGGAGTTCGCTCGCGGTCGCCTTCAGATCCTTGATCGGCCGGTCGGAACCGACGGCGACCTGGCCGGAGAACACGCCGTTGCGGACGCCGACCAGTCGGACCGGGTGGATCGGCTCGCAGGGGTCGCCGTAGTCGTAGATGGAGAGCCGGACGTTCCGGTCGACGGTCCAGACCTGTGGACCGCCGACGGTCATGCGGCCTCGCCCGTCGGGCTGCCAGACCTGCTTCCGCTTCGGCCGCTCGTAGTTCGGGGTCAGGCCCTTGCCGCGCACGGCGAGGCGGAAGTCGAGCAGGGCGCAGGGCACCCACCTGGCCCGCTCGTTCTTGCCGCTCCAGCCGAGGGCCGTCCAGTGCAGCCTGCTGCGATGCAGCTCGAGGGCGAGCACGTTCACCCCGGTCCGCAGTGCGTGACGCGGGACCTTGAACGGGCCGAGCGTCCGGTTCCGGCCCTTGATCCGCCGCATCAGCTCCTTGTCCTTCGGGTTGCGCCGGCGGGGGAAGACGTAGGCCTTGCCGTCCTCGGTCTCGAACAGGTCGTCGGGGTAGGGCGAGGCGGGGATGAGCGGATCGATCTCGGCCTCGGGCATGCCGGCCCGGGCGACCTCGCGGCCGTTGAGGTAGACGACGAGCCCGCCTCGGAACGTGCCCGAGACGTAGAGGTCCGGTTTGAACATCACGCGCGACAGGTCGGCGCACTGGAACTTCGCCCGCATGCAGACCGCGCCCAGCCGGAGCTTGCGGAAGACGAGGTCGGGGAACTCGACGCCGCGGGCGCGGGGCCAGCGGCTGTCGTCGAAGTCCGGCTGCGTCCACTCGGCGGGCGGCGGGTTGCCGTCCACGTACAGCCCGGGCAGCTTCTTCGGCCCGGTCGCCTCGCGCCCGGCCGACCGCAGCATCTTCGCCGAGACAGTGGGCGTCTTCGAGACCTCGTACCAGCGCCAGCAGCCCTTCTCGTTCAGCACGGTCTCGGCGTCGTCGGGGACCTTGACTGGCCGTGGCCCGGCAGCAATCGCGGGGAGCGACAGCGCCAGCACCGCCGCCAGGAAGAGGCACCTGCTCCGTCGTCGGTTGGTCATCGGGTTCCCATCGAACGGCCGGAGGGTCCGCGCGCACCCCAGTCTAATCCGAACCGAACGCCGATGCAACGACCGGGCGGGGCGCGGCGGCGCATGCCACGGGCGTTGCCCCATCGCGAGCGACGCCGGCTGCACTCGGCCCGTGCGGCGTACGTGGCGTACTCGAACGCCCCGGGCGCTCGCCGGGTCAGAGCTTCACCTCGGCGCGGACGCCGGTGGCGACGTCGCGGCAGACGACGGTCCCGTTCTTCGGGAGCCGGCCGCCCGGCGTCCAGCTCGCGCCGCCCCTTCGTGTCAGGACGTTCGCCCCGCGGTCGAGCAGCCGGTTCCCGCGCGAGTCGACCAGGTCGAACCGGAAGACGCGCTCGCCGGGCTTGCCGCCTGAGACCTCGAGCTTCGCCGTCGCCGTCTCGCCGTCGAACTCGAGCGCCATCGACTTCGCCCTCGTTTTCATGACGGCAAAGAGCGGGGCGTCGAACGTGCCGAGCTGCACGTTGACCTGCTTGCCCTTGCCCAGGTACTCGCCCTTCCGGACGTCGTAGATGTGGCCGGCCTTGGGGAACGCGACTGTGACCACCCCCTGGCCGCCCTCGGCGTCCATCTGCATCGCGCCGAGCACGTCCTGGCTGATGTGGAGGTCGGGGGCGATCCCGTAGTAGCGATCGGCGCCCTTGCGGAAGGGGAAGATGCCGAGCCCGGGCAGCGGGGTGTCGTCGCCCGGCTTGCTGACGACGAGCTCGGGCTTGACACGGGCCATCTGGACGCACTGGCCGAAGAAGGAGCGCATCGTCTCGCCGAGGCCGTGCGACCGGCTGGCCATGTAGCCGATCGGGGTGGCGTTGAAGAGGATCGTCCGGCCCTTGCCGAGCTCGTGGACGACGCCGATCGGGCTGTCGGCGACCTCGGTCCGGCCCATCTGGACGGTGCCGCGCTTCGGCTCGATGCGGTTCTCGACGTGGCCGGCGTCGAACCGTTTCCGGCCGCCGAAGTCGTTG
>JAWODX010000064.1:0-7135 GCA_046483085.1 Planctomycetota bacterium | reverse complement strand
TATCTATCTCAAAAGGTGGGGCGGACATTCCTGTCCGCCGTCTGGCAGGCAAGAATGCCTGCCCCACCGACTAACTATCTATCTCAAAAGGTGGGGCGGACATTCCTGTCCGCCGCCCGGCAGGCAAGAATGCCTGCCCTCCACCGACTATTGAGATAGTTTGTCATTGCCGCAGCGGCGTGTGTGCCTGCCGGCGCCGTATCGCGCTGCTCCGTCCTCGGGCGCCTGTTGCGGGCGCGCGCCGCCGGCCGTATAATCGGGCCACCGATGCCTGACACCGCCGACAAGCCGCTCATCGTGCAGAGCGATCGCACGATCCTGCTGACCGTTGACAGCCCGGCGTACGAGGAGGCGCGGGACGCGCTGGCCGCGTTCGCCGAGCTCCAGAAATGCCCCGAGCACATCCACACCTACCGGCTCACCCCGCTCTCGCTGTGGAACGCCGCCGCCGCCGGGCACCCGGCGGGCCAGGTGATCGAGTCGCTCGAACGGTTCTCCCGCTATCCCGTCCCCCAGAACATCATCACCGAGGTCCGCGACACCATAGCCCGGTACGGGCGGCTCCGCCTGGTCCGGCGCGACGAACGCCTGATCCTGGTCGCCGACCGGCCCGCGCTGATGGAGGAGGTCTGGCGCAGCAAGGCGGTCCGGCCGAAGCTCGTCGAGCGCGTTGACGAACGACGCGCCGCCGTCGACCCGGCGCAGCGCGGCCACCTCAAGCAGGCGCTGATCAAGATCGGCTGGCCGGTCGAGGACCTGGCCGGGTACGTTCCGGGCAAGCCGCTCGACGTCGACCTCGCCGCCGTCACCGCGTCGGGCGATCCGTTCCGGCCCCGGGGCTACC
Source organism: Planctomycetota bacterium (assembly GCA_046483085.1). GTDB lineage: Bacteria > Planctomycetota > PUPC01 > PUPC01 > PUPC01 > JAWODX01. The sequence continues at coordinate 6,291 of JAWODX010000064.1, read as the reverse complement.
AGACGGAGGCGGCCGACGTGTTCTACGCGGGCGGGACCCAGCGCGGCGGCTCCGGCGTCATCTGCCTGCCGTGCGGGGCCGGAAAGACCATCGTCGGCATGTGCGCCATGACCCGCTGCGGCGCCCACACCCTCATCCTCTGCACGAACATCACCGCGGTGCGGCAGTGGATCCGCGAACTGATCGACAAGACCACGCTGACGGAGGAGCAGATCGGCGAGTACACGGGCGAGTCGAAAGAGCTGCGACCGGTCACCGTGACCACGTACCAGATCCTCACCTGGCGGCGGAAGAAGAGCGAGCCGTTCCCTCACTTCGAGATCTTCAACGCCCGCGACTGGGGCCTGATCATCTACGACGAGGTGCACCTGCTCCCCGCCCCCGTCTTCCGGTTCACCGCCGAGCTCCAGACCCGCCGGCGGCTCGGACTCACCGCCACACTCGTCCGCGAGGACGGCCGCGAGGACGACGTCTTCAGCCTCATCGGCCCGAAACGCTACGACGTGCCCTGGAAGGTCCTCGAGGAACAGGGCTGGATCGCCGCCGCCCGCTGCACCGAGGTCCGCGTCGACATGACCCAGGACCTCCGCCTCGAATACGCGCTCGCGCCCGCCCGGAACCAGGTCCGCATCGCCGCCGAAAACCCCGCCAAGCTCGACGTCGTCCGCCGGCTCCTCGACCGGCACCGCAGCGACCTCGTCCTCATCATCGGCCAGTACCTCGACCAGCTCCACGAGATCAGCGACGCGCTCGACATCCCCATCATCACCGGGAAGACGCCGAACGCCGAGCGCGAGCAGCTCTACGACCGGTTCCGCCGGGGCGAGATCCCCGTGCTCATCGTCTCCAAGGTCGGAAACTTTGCCGTCGACCTGCCCGACGCCAACGTCGCCATCCAGGTCTCGGGCACGTTTGGCTCGCGCCAGGAAGAGGCCCAGCGGCTCGGCCGCATCCTCCGCCCCAAGTCCGACGGGACCGCCGTCCGCTTCTACGCCGTGGTGACCCGCGACTCCAAGGACCAGGATTTCGCCGCCAACCGCCAGCTCTTTCTCGCCGAACAGGGCTACGCATACGACATCCGACACGCCGACGAGATCGGACCGCGCGGGGAACCCGCGTCGTGAGAACCACCGCCCGCTCTGGAGGAGGAACATGATGAAGCTGACGAAGTACGAGGGCAACCCGATCATCTCGCCGCACCCCGACCACGCCTGGGAGAGCCTGGCCACGTGCAACCCCGGCGCCTACTACGACGAGGCGGAGGGCGTCGTCCGGCTCCTCTACCGCGCGGCGGGCGACGAGCCGGAGCACGTGATCCGGTTCGGCCTGGCCACGAGCACCGACGGCTACCGTTTCGAGCGGCTCGACGAGCCGGTCTTCGGCCCCAGCCCGGACGGGTTCGACGCCGGCTGCGTCGAGGACCCCCGCGTCGTCCGGTTCGGAGACCACTACTTCGTCACCTACGCCTGCCGCCATTACGCGCCCGGCCGATACTGGGAGCCGGGCGGATACTACGTGCCCCCCGACCCGCCCGCGGATTTCCCCCTCGCCCTGCGCACGAACCACACGCTCACCGGCCTGGCCATCACGAAGGACTTCCAGGCCTGGATCCGCGCCGGCCGGATGACCGACCCCACCCTCGACGACCGCGACGTCATCCTCTTCCCCGAGAAGGTCGGCGGCCGCTTCGTCCGGCTCCACCGCCCGATGACCTGGGTCGGGCCGGACCACGGCACCGACCACCCGGCGATCTGGATCGGGAGCTCCGACGACCTGCTCGCCTGGCCCGAGAGCCGCCTCCTGGCGCGGGCGCGGTCCGACTGGGAGCGCAAGATCGGCGGCAACGGCCCGCCCGTCCGGACCGACCGCGGCTGGCTCGTCATCTACCACGGCGTCGGCGACGACCGCTACTACCGCCTCGGCGCGATGCTGCTCGACCTCGACGAACCCTGGCGCGTGCTCGGCCGCGCCCCCGACTGGATCATGGAACCCGAGCACGAGTACGAGACCAGGGGCTGCTACGAGGGCGGCGGCGTCGTGTTCCCCTGCGGAAACGTGGTCATCAACGGGACACTGTTCGTCTATTACGGCGCGGCCGACAAATACTGCGGCGTGGCCACGTGCGACCTGGCCGAGCTCGTCGAGCACCTGCTCGCCTGCCCGCCGTGATCGCCCGGCGGGGAACTGCCTTGACGGCGCCCCGGGCCGCCGCTACGATCTGCCCCGACCTGAGACGGATGGGCTGATGGACATCTCGAGACACGAAGCGTCGGGCAGTCCGGTCCATCGGGCGGCCGCGCCGGTCGTCGCGGTGACCGCCCGGGCGGGTGGGCACTGCCGCCTGCGGCTGCGGGCGCCGGCCATCGCGGCCGACGCACGGCCGGGCCAGTTCGTCAACGTCGCCCCGCCCCTCGCGACGACCCTGCTGCGCCGCCCGCTCGGCGTCCATCGGGCGATCGACGGCCGCGACATCGAACTGCTGTTCAAGGCCGTGGGCAAGGGAACGATCGCGCTTGCGGCCGCCCGCGAGGGCGACGAGCTGGACGTGATCGGGCCGCTGGGGAACGGGTTCGACCTGGAGGGCGATCTGCCGGAGACGGCGGTCCTCGTCGCCGGCGGGTTCGGCCTCGCCCCGCTCTATCCGCTCGCCGCCGCACTCCGGGGCCGGGCCGATCGGATCTACCTGTTCGTCGGCACCGAGGAGGACTTGCCGCTGGAGACCTCCGACTCCCGCGTGCATCTCAGCTTCGTCGACCCGGACGTCAAGGTGACGCTGCCCGACTTCGAGGCGCTGGGCGCCCGCTGCCGGGTCGCCACCCTCGGCGACCGGCCGGGGTTCTACAAGGGCCTGGTGACCGAGCTGGTCGAGAAGCTGCTCGCCGGGTCGGAGCCGCTCGGGCGGACGAAGCTCTACGGCTGCGGGCCGTGGGCGATGCTGAAAAAGACGGCCGCCATCGCCCGCGAGCACGGGCTCGACTGCGACGTCCTGGTCGAAGAGCGCATGGGCTGCGGGATCGGCGCCTGCATGTCGTGCGCGGTGCTCGTCCACGGCGACGACGGCCGCCCCGTCTACGTCCGCGCCTGTGTCGAAGGCCCCGTCTTCGACGCCCGCTCGGTTGTCTGGGACGCGAAATGACCCTCGAAACCACGATCGCCGGCATCGAGATGCGGAACCCGCTCGTCATGGCGTCGGGCACGTTCGGGTTCGGGGAAGACTTCGTCCGGTTCGACGATTTCGACAACCGCGACGTCGGCGCCATCGTGCTCAAGGGCACGACGCTCGAGCCCCGCCTCGGCAACCCGCCGCCCCGAATCGCCGAGACCCCCGCCGGCGTCCTCAACGCCATCGGCCTCCAGAACCCCGGCGTCGACGCCGTCGTCGAACACATCCTCCCGCGCCTGGCGGACGCCGGCCCGGCCACGCCGCTGATCGCGAACATCGCCGGCGAGACCGTCGGCGAATACGCCGAGCTCGCCCGCCGGTTCTCCGACGCGCCCAACCTCGCCGCCATCGAGGTCAACATCTCGTGCCCGAATGTCCGCCACGGCGGGCTCGAGTTCGGCGCCGATCCGGCCGCGGCCGCACGCGTCGTCCGCGCCGTCCGCGACGCCACCGCCCTCCCCCTCTTCACCAAGCTCAGCCCGAACACGGGCCGCATCACCGAGGTGGCCGAGGCGTGTATCGAGGCCGGGGCCGACGCGCTGTCGCTGATCAACACGCTCGTCGGGATGGTCATCGACCTCCGGAGCCGCCGGCCGCTGCTGGGGAACGAGACGGGCGGGCTGTCCGGCCCGGCCGTCCGACCGGTCGCCGTGGCCCGGGTCTTCCACGTCTACCGGGCCGTCGGCCATCGCGTCCCCATCCTCGGGATGGGCGGCGTGTCGGACGCCGACGACGCGTTCGAGCACATCCTCGCCGGCGCCGCCGCCGTCGGCATCGGCACCGCCCTGTTCTTCAACCACCGCGCCCCGCGCGAGATCGTCCGGGGCCTGCAGAAGCACCTCGCCGACGCGGGGTTCGAGCGGCTCGGCGACGCCGTCGGCGCCGCCCATCGAGCGAAGAATCGGGACATCCCCCAGTGAAACGGCTCCGGTGGCTCCTCTCCGCGCTCCTCGTCGTCGGCGCCTGTGACGGCGGCGCGAAGCTGTACCGGCAGACCTTCCCCGCCATGCTCGGCCCCGTCGGCGTCGATATCCAGGTGGTCGCCGACAGCACGGCCCGGGCGGATCGCGCCGCCGGCGCCGCCGCCGCCGCCATCAGCCAGGTCAACAACCTGCTCAGCGCCCACCTGGCGACGAGCGAGATCGCCCGGATCAACCGGCACAGCGGCGGGACCGTCCACGCCTCCGGCCAGACCGTCGAGGTGCTCCGCCGCGCCGTCGAGATCAGCGAGCTCACCGGCGGCGCGTTCGACGTGACCGTCGGGCCGCTCATCCGCATCTGGAAACCCGCCATCGACGACGGCAAGCTGCCGGACCCGGCCCACGTCGCCCGCGCCCGCCGCCTCGTCGGTTACGAGAAGCTCGCCCTCGGCGAGAACAGCGTCACCCTGACCGAGGAGGGGATGGCCGTGGACCTCGGCGGGATCGCAAAGGGATACGCCGTCGACCAGGCGGTCGAGGCGCTCCGGTTGAACGGCATCAGGAACGCCCTGGTCGACGCGGGCGGCGACGGCTACGCACTCGGCACAAAGCCCGACGGCAGCCCCTGGGGCGTCGCCGTCCAGCATCCGCGGGCCGAGGGGCGCGAGCCCCTGCCCGTCCTGCTCCTGCTCTCCGACAAGGCCTACGCCACGTCCGGCGACTACGCGCGGTCGCAGTACACCGAGATCGACGGGGAGCGCTACGCCCACATCATCGACCCGCGGACCGGCCGCCCCGCGCGAAAGGCCGCCAGTGTCACGGTCGTCGCCCCCGACTGCACCACCGCCGACGCACTGGCCACGGCCATCAGTGTCATGGGCCCCGACGCCGGCGTCCGGCTCGTCGACTCGCTCGACGGCGTCGAATGCCTCGTCATCACCGTCGCCGACGGCGCGCTCCACACGCGCGCGTCCAGCGGATTCGACGCGCTGACGGCCCCGGGCATGGACGCCCCCGGCCGCCTGGACGGCAAGCCGGCAGACGACCGCCCGCAAGAATCCGAAGCGGCCGCGTTGGGCGACGCACACCGGTAGGCGAGGTCCGCGCGTCCCGACGTGACCGGCGACCGCCACCCAGAGCGGTAGCCGAGGTCGGCTGCAATCACGACGTCTCGAATCGCCGGAGAACGCGAGTACCTGCCATCGCCGGGCGCTTGCAAACGAACGCCGAACCAGGTATCTTCAGACGCGGGCGAGAGCGCGCCCGTAGCTCAACTGGATAGAGCATCGGTCTTCGGAACCGAGGGTTGGGGGTTCGAATCCCTCCGGGCGTGCCACCGACACAAGGGGACACGAGCGGACAGGAAGACACAAGAGCATACTCCCCCTGAGACTTGCGTCGCCCGCCTCGGTCCCCGCGGCCGATGCCCGATCGGACAGAAGCGGACACAAGCGGACATGACCGGGCGTGGAAGCGCTAACTATAGTGCTGAACATCTGTCGCCTCGGGCATGCTCAGCACAGGTTCCAGCAGGCGACTGATGCCGATAACACGGTTAAGCCGCGGTTTGCCAGAGACCGTTTCTGCGGGCCGTTTGCTTCACATCTCCGCCGCGCGCATCCCCGGCGGTTTCGCTTTACATTCGTGTCCAAAATGGAAGTCCCTTGCCATCCGATACGCCGAACCCATATACTGTCTGCGGCATAGATGAACAAAGGGACCCTGCAGGACCGCTGCTGGCCCTCGGTTGAATCGGTGGCGGTTGGGAAAAGCGGAGTGACGATGAAGGAGCAACGGATGTTTGTCAGCCCGGGCGGAAGGGAAGGCAGATGAAGCTTCGTCGCAGAATTCTCGTCGGTTACGGAATTGCACTGGTGCTCACGGCCGTCGTACTCGGCTGGGCGGTCACCAACCTCGTCCGGCTGGGCCAGGCCAGCGACGCCATTTTGCGCGAGAACTACAAGAGCATCCTTGCGGCAGAGAATATGATCGACGCCATTGAGCGTCAGGACAGCGCTACGCTGCTGGTGATGCTGGACTACAGCGACGAGGGACTCCGCCAGTTTCACGAGAACGAGAACCAGTTCCTTCAGTGGTTGGGGCGGGCCAGGGACAATATCACCATCGCGGAAGAGCCGACAGTGCCTCTTGATATAGGAATGAACTATAAAATAACAGGACTTTCGAGATCGTCTGACCTTAACATTG
>JAWODX010000189.1:0-8446 GCA_046483085.1 Planctomycetota bacterium | reverse complement strand
CTTGTACCAGACGCGCATCGGGCCGTCGGGGCGCTCGGTCACACCGGTCAGCACCAGGGCGCCGTCCGCCACGGCGAGCTGCCGCGCCGGGTTCTCCCAGAAGAAGCGGTCGCAGGCGAACACGTTCCCAGCGGCGGTCTCGGCCACGGCCCAACCGAGCGGGTGGTCCTTGTGATCCTTCGACGCCCAGACCTCCTTCCCGCCGTCCCAGGCCCGGGCGGCGCCGTCGGCGAACTGGACGCCGCCGTAGCGGTACCACTTGACGATCAGCCCCTGCTTCATCCGCGCGTCGGGGCCGGCGTGGATCGGCCCGTCCGCGCCGAGCACCGTCCCGCTCACCTTGCCGGCCAGGTCGAGCCGGATGGTCGAGTCGCCGATGCGGCGGTAGACGTACTGATCGGGATTGCTGTTGGCCAGCGCGTAGCGGACGTGGACGTCGCTGCGGCCCGCCCAGGCGGTGACCCAGGCGATGTAGCGCAGCTTGCTCTGGTCGTCGCCGACGAACCGGCCGGTGACGCGGGCGGTCACGCGGACCGGGCCGGCGTGCGTCAGCTCGATCGTCTCCGGCGGCCCGGCGACGTACCGCTTGTGCTTCTTCGCGTCGGGCAGGGTGGCGTCGACGTAGCTCACCTCGCCGCCGCTGACCACCGGCCTGCCGCCGACCGAGACGGACGAGAACAGGCCGAACGGCTTGTCCTTCGCGATGGCGAACCGCAGCTCGCCCGTGTCCACGCTCAGGCCGTCGGCCCGGTTGACGACCTTGAGCGGCGCGGCGATCTTCGGCGCCGCGTCGACGGCCCTCAGGGTGAAGGTCCGCTTCTGCCCGGCCTTGAAATCGGCGAGCACGTCGACGAGCACCCAGCGGAGGAACCCGTCCTCGTCCACGACGAGCGGCTCCACCTGCGCCTGGACCGCCTTTCCGTCGGCGAAGACGGCGAACGCCTGGTCCTGCTTGAACCGGCCTTTCACCAGCGGGACGCCGGCGCGCGCCCAGGCCGCCCGCCGGGCCACTCCGGCCGGCTCCTCCGCGCCCAGCTCCAACTCGAAGTCACCGGCCAGACACGGAACCGACACGAACCATGCCACCAGGACAACAGCCCACTTCTTCACGGCATACTCCCTTCAGTTTCACTACAGGCGTCTGGCAAGGCTCCGCTGGAGCAGGCATTCTTGCCTGCTGCGCGGCAGACACGAACGTCCGCCCCACCACTCTGTTGGACCTCTTTATTTCGCCTCGGCGACGTTGCTCATCCCGCTCCGGTTGCGTGACTCGTCGAACGTGCGCACGGCGAAGTACTTCGCGCCCTCGGGCACGCCGGTGACGACGAATGCTTCCTTCGCGCCGGGCGCCTTCGGCTTCGGCTCGCCGGCCAGGTTCGCCGCCATCCACCAGTTGGTGATCGTATCGTCGGTGTCCTTCTTCCAGTGGTCGAGGAAGTCGCCATATCCGACGAGCGGCTTGTCCGAGCACTTGACCTGGTAGCGGACGTTCTTGCCGCCCGCGTCCTTGGGGGCGGTGAACGAGACATACGCCTTCTCGCCGTCGAGCCGGACCGCCAGGTTCGTCACCGGCTCGGGCGGGGTCTCGTCCTTCCGCGGGTGGGACCAGATGTAGAACGTGCGGCCGGTGAGGCAGACGAACTCGCTGTGCACGCCGACGCAGTTGACCCAGGTCCCGACGGCGCCGAGGTGGTGGGGCTTGCTGGCGTTGTAGCCGCGGTGGCTGCCGCCGTTCCAGAAGTCGTAGGCCCGCTGCTTGAGGAACGGGACGCCGGTCAGCGAATAGCCCCGGGCGCAGATGTCGGGATGGAAGCGGGCGAGGTAGCCGTTGATCTTGAACCCCTCCCCGTGCTTGGTGTCGTCGGGCAGGTGCCAGCTCGCGTGGTCCCAGGCGAAGCCCTTGACGGGGAAGTCGACGAGGAACCGGCCATAGGCGAGGTTCTGGTGTTTCTCCTGCCAGAGGACGTGGGCGACGGCCTGGCCGTAGGCGACGATCCAGTCGCATACGTCCTCGTTCGGCACCTGCCGGTAGTAGCACTCCATGGCGGGCGACAGGTAGGTGAACATCCAAGTGTGCGGGTTGGCGAGCGGGTACCATTTCGCCCCGGTCTTCGGGTCGGCGAGCTGTCCGTCCTCGATCTGGATGCCGCGCTTCTTCATCTCCTCGACGCCCCGAGTGCCGGTGAGCGACTTGATCGTTTTCATGGTGATCTTGCCGGGCGGGTTGACGAATCCACGCGGCTCGCGTCGCGGGCGCCGGAGGTAGATCTCGGTCAGGTGGTCGCTGGCGTCGCAGACGAACTCGTCGGTCGGCAAGGCCAGGCGGACGGCGTTCGTCAGGTAGCAAGAGCGGGTGAAGTCGCGCGAGAAGGAGCCGGCGGCGCTGACCTTGCGTCCGTCCTTCGTCTTCTCGAAGTATTTCCGTTTCGAGCGTTTCTGGCTGTCGATGTTCTGCTCGACGGAGTCGACGGCGGCTTCGAGCGCGTCGCGGTCGCCGGTCACGCAGAACCAGGCGGCGAGCCCGGAGCCGTAGTTGTGGCAGTAGCACTGCTTCGAGTTGACGAGATAGTTGATCTCGCGGCAGTCGGTCCGGGTCCAGCGGATTCCGCGCTTCGTGTGGGTCTTGGTCCAGGCCTTGGGCAGGTAGTTTCGCCAGCCGGTGACGGGGTCGACAGTTCGCTGCGGACGGTTGCCGCCGGCGGGGCCGCCGCGGTTCCACCAGACGGCGCCGTCCTTGTAGCGCCAGCCGTCGGTCCGGAACTGCTGCAGGTCCATGTTGTAGTTGTTCCAGGCCTTCGCCGCCCGGTAGAACGACCGGCTGCCGGTCCGCAGGTACATGAGCAGCAGCGATTCGGACACGTCCTCCTCGGTGTCGTAGTGGTTGTCCGCGCCGCGCACGTACCGGCCCTTGGGGATCTTGTACCCGGGGCTCTTCGGGGCCCGCTTCGGATCGTACTCCCAGCCCCACGTGTCGTAGCACTCGAGCTCGTCCTTCTGGGTGGCGAACTGGCCGACGGCGAGGGCTTCCGTGTCGAAGTACCAGCGGGGCGGAGCCACGGCGTGCAGCTCGTACCTCGCCGCCCGGCCCCATTGGTTCAGCTTTTCGCCGTCGGACGGCGCGGCGAAGTCGATGCGGTACTGCGAGCTGTAATGCGTGCTGTCCAGCAGGATGAGGTGGTCGGTGCTCCAGGGCTGCCCGCGCACCCGGCCGCGGTTGTCCTTGACGCCCTGGTACCGGTCGGTGATCCCGTGGAGGACGAGGCCGCCGTCTTTCGTCTCGAGCCGGCGGGGCGGGTTGTCGGCGAAGTAGAGGTCGGCGACGGCGACGCCCCCGGCGCGGATCCAGCCGTGGGCACGCTCATCCTGCTCGTTCCGCCAGGCCTCCTCGTCGCCCGTTCCGGCGCGGGCTCCGCCGGGGTACCCGCCCCAGAGGCCCTGGTGGAGCCAGGCCTCGGCGCCGGCCTCGATGGGCTTGCTCGCACCGAGCAGCGTCTGGTCCGGCCCGTTCGCCAGATCGAGCGTGAGCGAGGAGTCGCCGATCTTCCGGAAGCAGTAGTGGTCGGGGTTCGAGTTGGCGAGGGTGTACTTGACGAGGACGTCGCTGCGCCCGGCCCAGGCGGTGACCCGCGCGATATAGAGCATCTTCGTCCGGTCGTCGCCGATGAAATGGCCGGTCACCCTGACGGTCGCTCGGAGCGGCCCGGCGTATTCGAGCTCGACCTTGTCCGGCTTCGCGGCCTTGTACCGCTCGGGGATGCGGGTCCACTGGTCGCCCTCTTTCTTCATCCGGGTGACGTCGGTGTAGCTGGCCCCGGCGCCGGTGACCACCTTCTTTCCGTCGACGGTGACGTCGCGGAACAGGCCGACGGGATCGGCGGGGGAGAGGGTGAACGCGACCCGCCCGGTGCTGATGCGGATGTCCTTGTTGGCGGCGAACCTCGTGGCGGTCAGCGCGGCGTCCGGCCTGGCCGTCGGCTTCTGCGCCTTGAGGGTGAACGTCTTCGTCTCGTTCGCTCCGATGTCGGTCTGAAAATCCAACAGGATCCAGCGGATGAACCCGTCGCCGTCGACGACGAGTGGCAAGGCCTGGAGCGGGATCTCGCGGTCGCCCTCGAAGAGCGCGAACGGCTGGTCTTTCTTGAACCGGCCCCAGGGCAGGGGGATGCCGCCGGAGACCGGCCAGCTCGTCCGGGCCACCCCGGCTGGCTCCGTGACCGTGATCTCGAGCGAGAGCTCCGCGGCCGCGGCCGAACCGGCCACCGCCAGCACCACACACAGCATCGCCAGCTTCTTCATCTGAGGACTCCTCCCAGGGGGAACAGAATCAGGCTCTTGTCATTGAATCTTTGCGGCGGCCGGGAGACAACACGTCGGTCGAGAGCAGTCAGCCGGCGGCCTCGCCGCTCTGCTTCTCGGCCCGTTTCTCGTCGAGCGCCCCGTCGGGAAACGCGGCGTCGACGCCATCTTCAATGGTGTCGACGAAGACGAACTCGATCGCCTCGCGGATCTCTTCGGGGATGTCTTCGAGGTCCTTCTCGTTCTTCTCGGGGAGGACGACCGTGCGGATGCCGGCGCGGTGCGCGGCGAGCACCTTCTCCTTGATGCCGCCGACCGGCATCACGCGCCCGCGCAGGGTGATTTCGCCGGTCATCGCCACCCGGTCCTTGATGGGGACGCCGGTAAGGAGCGAGATGAGGGAGACGGCCATGGTGATGCCGGCGGACGGGCCGTCCTTGGGGATGGCCCCGGCGGGGACGTGGATGTGCACGTCGCTGTTCTGGAAGAAGCCCGGGTCGATGCCGAACCGGTCGGCGCGGGCGCGGGTGTAGCTGAGTGCGGCCTGGGCGGACTCCTTCATCACGTCGCCGAGCTGGCCGGTGAGGGTGAGCCCCTTCTTGCCGGGCATGCGGGTGGACTCGACGAAGAGGATCTCGCCGCCGGACGCGGTCCAGGCCATGCCGGTGGCGACGCCCGGCTGCTCGGTCCGCTCGGCGACCTCGGGGAAGAATTTCACCGGGCCGAGGTAGTCGTGGAGGTTGCGGAGGGTGATCGACTGCTTCTCGTCGCCGCCCTCGGCCACGTACTTGGCGACCTTGCGGCAGACGGTCCCGATGGTGCGTTCGAGGTTGCGGACGCCCGCCTCGCGGGTGTAGCTGCTGATCATCTTCTTCAGCGCGGCGTCGCTGATCTGGATCTGCTTCGAGTCCAGCCCGTTCTCGTCGATCTGCTTGGGGAGCAGGTGCTTCTTCGCGATCTGGAGCTTGTCGTCGTAGGTGTAGCCGGGGAGCTGGATGATCTCCATCCGATCCTTCAGCGCGGGGGGGATGGGGTCGAGCAGGTTGCCGGTGGTGATGAACATCACGTTGGAGAGGTCGAAGGGGACTTCGAGGTAGTGGTCGGAGAAGGTGTCGTTCTGTTCGGGGTCGAGGACTTCGAGCAGGGCGCTGGACGGGTCGCCGCGGAAGTCGCGGCCCAGCTTGTCCACCTCGTCGAGCATGAAGAGGGGGTTGCGGGTGTCGGCTTTTCGGATGCCCTGGATGATGCGGCCGGGGAGCGCGCCGACGTAGGTGCGGCGGTGGCCTCGGATCTCGGCCTCGTCGCGGATGCCGCCGAGCGAGAGGCGGAGGAACTGGCGGCCGAGGGCTCGGGCGATGGACCGGCCGAGGCTGGTCTTTCCGACGCCCGGCGGGCCGATGAAGCAGAGGATCGGCCCCTTGCCCCTCGGCTTGAGCTTCCGGACCGCGAGGTATTCGAGGATCCGCTGCTTGATCTTGTCGAGGTCGTGGTGGTCCTCGTCGAGGACCCGCTTCGCCTCCTTCACGTCGAGCTTGTCCTCGCTCTCGCGCGTCCAGGGGAGTGCGATGAGCCAGTCGAGGTAGGTACGTGCGACGGAGTATTCGGCGGCGTTGGGGGACATGCGGGAGAGGCGGTCGAGCTCCTTCTCGGCGACCTCGCGGGCCTCCTCGGTCATGTCCGCCTCTTCGATCTGCTGGCGGAGCTCCTCGATCTCCTGCCCCTGTTCGTCGGCCTCGCCGAGCTCCTGGCGGATCGCCTTGAGCTGTTGGCGGAGGTAGTATTCGCGCTGGCGCTTGGTCATCTCGCTCTGGACTTCTTTCTGGATGCGGCTGCCGAGCTCGAGGACCTCCATTTCGCGGGCGACCAGGCCGGTCACCTTCTGCAGGCGGGCCTCGATGTTGAACTCCTCGAGCACCGTCTGCTTCTCGGCCGGCTTGATGTTCAGGTTCGAGGTGATGAAGTCGGCCAGCTTGCCCGGCTCCTTGATGTTGAGGGCGGCGACCTTGACCTCGTCGGCGACGTTCGGCATCAGCTCGACCAGCTTCTGGAACTGGGCGGAGAGGTTCGAGACCAGGGCGCGGGTCCGCGCCGACGTCTCGCCCGTCTCCTCCGCCTGCTCGATGTTGGCCATCAGGAACGGGTCGGTCTGGGTGTATTCGCCGATGGTCACGCGGGCCATGCCCTGGGCGAGGATGCGGGTGGTGCCGTCGGGGAACTTGAGCATCTTGAGGATGGCGGCGGCGCAGCCGACGTCGTACAGCCCGTCGGGCGTCGGGTCCTCCTCCTCGGGGTCCCGCTGGGCCGCCAGGACGACCAGGCGGTCGTTCACCACCGTCTCGTCCACGCAGCGGATGGTGCGCTCGTTGGAGAAGATGAGGGGGACCATCATGCCGGGGAAGATGACGTTGGCGCCGGTGGGGAGGACGGGCAGCACGTCGGGGAGCTTCGGCTGCTCCTCGATCTGGAGCTCATCGACGTCGGGCAGCTCGCCCTCGTCGGGGGTGATGATCGTCGGCTCGGTCTCGTCGCTCATGGCTCGGGCGTCTTCAGGAGTCGATCTTGATCTGGCGGCGCCGCGACTTGGGCTCGGCCTTGCCGATGCGGACGTGGAGGAACCCGTCGCGGTAGCGGGCCGAGCGCTGATCGGGGTCGATGGAGTGCGGCAGCGTCACGACCTTCTCGAAGTAGCCGTAGTGGATTTCCATCTGGGCGTAGCTGAGCTTGGAATCGGAGCAACTGTCCCGCCGGTACCCCTGGATGGTGAGCACGTTGTGGTTGAGCTCCATGGAGATGTCCTTCTCCTTGATGCCCGGGATTTCCACCTTGATCACGTACTCGTCCCGGGTCTCGTAGACGTCGGTGGGCGGGCTCCAGACGCGGTGGGGGATGGCGCTGAACAGGTCCCGCTGTGCGAAGAAATGATGGAAGATGCGCTCGGTGTGGCTCTCGCCGGGCGGCTGCACGTACTGCGGGGCCTCGGTCTGTGTCCATTCCGGCCTGCGCATGTTTGGCCTCCTTGTGCCTGTCAGGCGAGTGTCTCGTCCGTCTCCACCCGGTAGTTCGGGGCCTCCCGGGTGATGGTGATGTCGTGGGGGTGGCTTTCGGCGGCCCCGGCGGCGGAGATGTGGATGAACACCGCCTTCTCCGCGATCTCGCCCACCTCGCAGGCGCCGACGTAGCCCATGCCCGCCCGCAGCCCGCCGACCAGTTGATAGACGAAGTCGGCGAGCGGGCCGGCGTGCGGGACCCGTCCCTCGACCCCCTCGGGGACGAGCTTCGACGGCTTCTCCACGCCGAGTTGGCCGTACCGCGCCTTGCTGCCCTTCACCATGGCGCCCAGCGAGCCCATCCCCCGGTACGTCTTGAAGCTGCGGCCGTGGAAGTAGATCACCTCGCCGGGGCTCTCGGTCAGCCCGGCGAACAGGCTCCCCAGCATGACCGAGCTGGCGCCGGCCGCCAGCGCCTTGATGATCTCGCCCGAGTAGCGGATGCCGCCGTCGGCGATGAGCGGCACGTCGCCCGCGCCGGCCGCCGCGCTCTGAATGGCGCTGATCTGGGGCACGCCCACCCCGGCGATGACGCGCGTGGTGCAGATCGAGCCGGGGCCGATCCCCACCTTGATCGCGTCGGCCCCCGCGTCGGCCAGGTCGCTCGCCCCCTCGCCGGTCGCGATGTTCCCCGCGATCACCTCGATATCGTGGTCCCGCTTGTACCGGCTCACCGCCTCGAGGACGTTCTGCGAGTGGCCGTGCGCCGTGTCCACACAGATCACGTCCACGTCGTTCTCGATGAGCTGCTCGACGCGCTCGTCGTCGTCCGGGCCGACGGCGGCGCCGACGCGGAGCCGGCCGCGGTCGTCGCGGCAGGCCTGGGGGAACTGCTGGAGCTTGTCGATGTCCTTGATGGTGATCAGCCCGCACAGCCGCATGTCGTCGTCGACCAGCGGCAGCTTCTCCACCTTGTTCTTCTGGAGGATCTCCTCCGCCTCCTCCAGCGTCGTCCCCTCCGGCGCCGTGACCAGGTCGTCCTTCGTCATTACCTCCTGGATCCTGACGGAGGTGTCGGACTGGAAGCGGAGGTCGCGGCGGGTGAGGATGCCGACCACGCGCCCGTCGTTCACGATGGGCAGGCCCGAGATGCTCTTCCGTTC
>JAWODX010000048.1:0-3006 GCA_046483085.1 Planctomycetota bacterium | reverse complement strand
GCGCTTGCGGATCGAGGCGACACAGACGCCGTCGCCAGCATTGAAGCTGTCTGAAAGTGAGACGGTGGTGGTCTTCGACGGCACCTGGCAGTGGCGCGAGGTGACATCGGGGAACAAGACGGGCGTATTCAAGTTGCGGATCGACAAAGTGTCGCCGGACCCCAAGAACCAACCCTTCAACACGGGGTTGCCCATCATTGGCACGGGGTTGCTGACCGGGGAAGATTTGCCAGGCTCCGTGGTTTCGCTGGTGCAGACCTACCGCATGAGCCAGCTCCCGGCAGCGGACGATCGCGTGGCGGAAAACGAATACGTCTTCGTCGGTAAGCTGGACCTCGAGAAACACGTGCAGCGTCGCAAGCGCATGGCCTTGGGCATAGACCGCGCCACGGCCCGAACAACTCAAGAGATCTTGGGGTGGGGCATATTTCGCTTTTCGAAAGACAATCTGCGGCTGCTCGGCTATGCACTTGGAGAATCCAAAGACAACATCAGGATTGAGGTCGAAATTGAGTATCAGAGCGTAAACCACGAATTGCCGGAGGATACGTTTGAATACGAGCCACCCGAGGGTGTCCAAGTTGGCGATATAACCGACCAAGTTGCCGCCTCGCGGCACTTCGGCCAGAAGCAAGACGAGGAGACCGGCGAGCAGTAATTGGCGGCTTGGGAGGCCAGACGCCAGTTCATCTACGGCGGGACCTACATCGATGAGCCGCTGCTCTTTGACAAGGATACCGACAGCGACGGGGATTGCGTCGATGCCGGCGGATCGAGATGGTGGAGCCCTCCTGTCGATCCTACTGACCTCGGTGATCCTGATTGGGGGACATATGAGCGGGATCAGGAACGCAAAGCCGACGGGCGCGAATTCAAGCGGAATGACCCCGAACGAGCGCCAGAGCTGGAGTCGGAACCGGAGCCGTATGAGGTACACCATTCCCCTCACCGGACCATGATCAAGCAGGCTGCTCATCGCACAGTCGACGAGCTGGCTGCCGATTGGCAACGGCTACCAGTCGACGACCTTCCGCTCGACGTTCTTGCCCATCCGGGCGGCGAAGGCGAACGCCCCGCCGCCGGCCATCGGGGCGAGGCGCGAGACCTCCTCGTACGAGCCCGCGAGCCGCTCGCCGCCTTTGACCACGGACCATGTCTCGCCGAACCGGGCTTTGAACGCGCCGGCGCCACCGGGCCCGAAGATCGGGTCCCGGACCTCGGTCGCCTCGAAATCGGACACGACCGTCTCGCCGCCGCGGAGGATCCGCCACTTGTCCTCGACTCGCGCTGCCACCACGAGCTTCCCGGTCCCGGTCTCGAACCCCAGGTGGGCGATCTGGTCGAACGGGCCGGCGACCTTCGTCTCGTCCTCGATCACGTACCACTTGCCGGCCAACCGGGCGGGGAAGACGACCGATCGGCCGTCGGGCGACCAGATCGGGTCGCCTGCCCGCCGGTACGTCGGCCCGATCCGGTTCCCGTTCTTCACCACGAACGAGTCGGTCTGCAGCCGGACGGTGAACGCGAGCGGGCGCGGCCCGCCCCCCGGCGCCGGCCCCAGCGACGGGGTGCCGATCCGCGCCATGTCGCCCCGGCTGTACCGCTCGCTGGCCGGCTTGCCGTCGACCACCACGAACACCTCGCCGCCCTTCCAGCCGACGTAGGCGAGCGAGTCGCCGTCGGGGCTGAGCGACAGCGAGCTGACCTCGTCGTAGCCCTTGTCGACCGGGGTGCCGTCCTTGATGACGGTCGGCTCGCCGTCCACGACGGCGCGGAACACGAACGAGCTGCCGTCGGCGCTGAAGACGAGGTCGTCGGCCGATTCGAACTCGCTGCCCACCGTCTTGCCGCCGACGGAGACCGTCCACCGGTCGCCCTGCCGGGCCACGACCCCCGACCGCCCGCCCGGGCTCACCAGGAGGCGGGTGACGCGGTCGAACGGGCCGGCCACCTTCTCCCCGTCACGGACCACGTACTCCTCGTCGCCGACCGACCGGACCGACACGGTGGCCGAGCCGTCGGGCGCCAGCGTCGGCTCCCGGGCGGTCACGCGGGCCGGCTTCCCCGCCTCCTTGCCCCCGCAGCCGAGCATGCAGCAACCGATGACGACCAGGCAAAGCGGGGCAAGGGTGGCACGCCTCATCGCACCTCCTCGGAGAAGACGAGCCCAATGACCATCCCTTCCATTATACCGGGCTCGTCGGTTCGTGGACATAGGGCGACAAACGGATAGAATAAGGGGCGCGAATAAGACGGTGTGGCAGACATTCCTGTCTGCCGCGCAGCAGGCAAGAATGCCTGCTCCACCAGGGCCCTGTGAGGTGCCCCAAGGCCAGGGTGCTCAGGTGCGCGGAACAATCTCACGGAGGAGGAGGAGCCGATGGCCCGCTTGCTGCTGACCGCCGTTCTCGCTGCGCTGGGCTCGCCGGCGTGGGCGGCCGACGGGCCGTCGTTCGCGGAGCCGCCGACCGCGGTGAAGAGGGGCAAGACCGTGGCGATCGGGTTCGCGGCGCACCGGCCGACCGACGTGGCGGTGACCGTGGTGGACGCGGAGGGGGAGGTCGTGCGCCATCTGGCGGCGGGCAAGATCGGCGGCGGCGCGAAGCCGCCGGCCCCGCTGAAGCCCGGGCTCCGGCAGGAGCTCGTCTGGGACGGGACGAACGACGACGGCAAGCCGGCCGGCGGCGGGCCGTTCAAGGTCCGGGTCGGCCTGGGCCTGACCGCGGGGCTCGACCGCGTCATCGGCTGGTCGGGCCAGCGCCTGGGCGGGGTGAGCGGGTTCGCGGTCGGGCCGGACGGTACGTTCTACCTGATCGCCGCCGACTCGCTCTACGCCCACCGGATCACGTGGGTGATCGGGGCGTTCAGCCGGGAGGGGAAGTACCTGCGCCAGGTCTTCCCGGGCCCGGCGAACCTGCCGCCCGAGAACCGGGCGGGCTGGCCGCGGTTCAAGCGGGCCGACGGCGTCGAGGTCCCCGTGGTCTATCACCTGCTCAGCCGAAGCGT
>JAWODX010000182.1:0-10697 GCA_046483085.1 Planctomycetota bacterium | reverse complement strand
ATGGACACGGATTCAGCGCCCACATCTTCTCCACTCAGCACCGGCCCGCGTGACGCCGATGTCACTTATTGGCGCGACAGGCAGCCAAGTACAAACCACGGATGGACACGGATGCCAGGTCATCGCACCAAACGTTCCCACTGGAGCTTCGGTCGGGCAAAGTTGACAAGAAGGCCTACGCGCAAACCGGTCGCCTTGAGGTAATTCAATACTTGGGCGCGGTGCTCCGGAAGGAGCTCTTTTACCGCTTTGAGTTCGACAATGACCGCATCGTTCACGACAACATCAGCGAAGAACGTGCCGACCGTCGTGTCGCGGAAAATAACATCCAGCGCTGCCTGTTGTGAGGCCGCCAACCCGCGATCCTCGAGCGCAATCATAAGGGCGTTCTCGTAAACACTCTCCACGAACCCGCAGCCCAGTTCGCTCGAGACCTCCATACAGGCCCCGATAATCTCTCGCGTCAGCCCCTTGTGGATCAATGCCATCTCGCTTCTCTCCCGGCAAGGGGTTTCCACGGCACCTGCGAATCCCCTCGCGCTATCCGTGTTCATCCGTGGTTACTCTTTCTGTCCCACTTTGATGAACTCGTCGGCGGCCCAGGCCTGCCACCGGGGGTCGGCGCCGATGGACTCGTTGTCGCCGTAGTAGTCGGCGATGAACCCGCCCCGGCCGCCGCACCAGAGGCTCTCGACGAGCTGGCGCGCCCAGCCGCGGATCTGCGCCTCGTCGCCGGTCTGCAGCACGTCCTGGATGTCGACCGGGCACATGTAGGTGACCTGGCCGGCGTAGGCGGCGAGGTGGTCAAGCCCGTGCACCTTCTGCTGGTCGAACAGGAGCGCGTCGATCCCGACCTCGATCAGGTCGGGGATGATGTCGGTCACCTTGCCGCACGAGTGCATGAGGACGCGGAGCCCGTGCTGGTTCGCGGCGTCGCAGAGCCGCTGGAACCGCGGCTTGAAGATCTCGCGCCACATGTCGGGTGCGATCATCAGGCCGACCTGCGTGCCCCAGTCCTCGGCGAACCCGATGCCGTCGCAGCCGATCCGCCCGTACTGCTCGATCATCGCCGCGAGGACCTCGTCGATCCGGTCGTGCAGCGTCTCGATCTGCTCCCGGTGGAGGTGGAGATCGACCATGTACTGGTCGAGCCGGCGGATCTTGCGGGCGACGTTGAAGGTGAACCCGGGCAGGCTGCCGCGGACGAACAGGTCGGATTTCTCGCGGACTTTTCGGGCCGCGTCCTCGTAGCGGGCCGGGTCGCCGAGCGGGGGCATGGGGAGGTCGCCGACGTCGTGGATGTT
Organism: Planctomycetota bacterium; assembly: GCA_046483085.1. Taxonomy (GTDB): domain Bacteria; phylum Planctomycetota; class PUPC01; order PUPC01; family PUPC01; genus JAWODX01. The sequence goes on along the minus strand of JAWODX010000182.1, from coordinate 9,393 downwards.
CCCGAGTGCGCCGCGGGCGACCTCACCCTTGGAGTGTCCGTCGATGCGTGCCCAGGTGTTGCCCCAGACGTCGCGGCGCTCCCAGCGGTCGTCGGTCACCTTCTCCCAGCTCGTCTGCAGGTCGCCCGTCTGGGGCCCGCAGCCGGCGATGTCGCTGCCCCAGGGCTCGGGCAGCGTCCGGGCGAGCCGCTCGGGGCCGGTGAACTCGAGTGTGCGGGTCACGATTTCTTTGGGTGTCATGGTTCTCCTCGCGCTGTCGTTGTTCGGATCGGTCCCGTAGGACTTATCAGACGAATGGGACGTCTAACAGACTATCTCAATAGTCGGTGGGGCAGGCATTCTTGCCTGCCAGATGGCGGACAGGAATGTCCGCGCCACCTCTTGAGATAATTCCTGAGGCCCGTGCAGACTGTGCGACTCTGGCGCGCTGCGGCAAGAGGACGCCTCCGGATCCGTGTGTATCCGTGTTCATCCGTGGTTCGATTCCAGTCCCAGCAGCTTCGCGGCGTTGTTCCAGAGGATGTCTTCGAGCATCTGCTCGTCGTCGATGACGTGCCTGAGTTTTTCGATCTCGGCCTCCTGGTCCTGCCAGGGCGAGTCGGTCCCGAACATGACGCGCCCGGCATGCTCGTGGCAGATGCGGGTGAACGTCTCGCTGGGCTCGGACGGGATGGTGTGCGAGGTCTCGATGTAGACGTCGGACCCCAGGCCGTGGCGGACGAACTCGGTCGACTGCCAGAACCCGCCGAGGTGGGAGAGGATCATGGTGAGGTCGGGGACGCGGGCCTTGATCTCGAGCATGCGCCGGGGGGCGCAGCGGTGGTCGCCGAGGAACCGGAGGTCGTCGCCCGAGTGGAAGAGGAGCACGAGCCCGGCGTCGGCGACGGCCCCGTAGAGCGCGACCGCCCGGTCGTCCAGCGGGTCGAAATCCTGGTAGAGGGGGTGCAGCTTGACGCCGCGGTAGCCGGCGTCGGCGATGCGCTCGACCTCGTCGGCGGCGTGATCGGAGAAGGGGTGGACGGAGGGGAACGGGACGATGCGGTCGGACCGGATCTCGCCGCACCAGCGGAAGATGTTCTCGAACTGGTCGGGGACGGTCGCGATGCAGGCGACGACGGACTTGTCGATCCCCGCCCGGTCCATCGAGCGGACGAGGTCGGCGACCGAGCCGTCGAGGTACGCCCGCTGCAGGACGGCCTTCTCCTGGATGGCCTGGATCGCCCGGTCCGCCAGGAAATCGGGGAACGCGTGGGTGTGCACGTCGACCGCTCTCATGGCGCGGCAATTGTACCGGCGGGGCGAGCGGGAGACAAGGCGAGGGGAGCGGTCGTGGTCAGTCCTCGAGCCGGGCCTCGAGGACGGCGACGAGCCGCTCGGGCGAGATCGGCTTCTGGAAGACCCCGGCCAGGCCGAGCTCGCGGTAGTCGGCCTCCAGGTTCAGGCCGTCGCCCACGGAACTGAGCATGTAGACGGGCGCCCGGTTGTTGAGCAGGCGGAGTTCCTTGACGAACTGGGCGCCGGCGTCGACCTCCTCCATCATCAGGTCGACGATGAGCGCGTCGGGCTCGGTCTGCTTGTAGAGCTTGAGCGCCTCCTCGGCGCTGGGGGCTTCGACGGAGACGTAGCCGGCGTCCTCCAGCACGGTCCTGAGGAACAGGAGGGTGTCCGGGTCGTCGTCGACGCTGAGGATTACGTGCTTTCCGTCCTGCATGTCTGGCCTTCCTCTGTCTCGGGCGGGCGCACTTCGTGGAACGTTCCGTTGGACACAGCATTTTCGACCCAGGCGACGGCGGCGTCAAGGTTGGCCCGGGCTCCCGGCGAGAGCCGCTCGCCGAACGCGTCGAACTCGTAGCCGCGGATGCCGAGCAGGAGGCCGATCGGCTCGGCGCCGAAGAGTTCGCGCGCCAGCCCGAGCACGGCTTCGGGCCGGGTCACGTGGCTGCTCCAGCCGGGCCCCGCGGGCTCGGGGTCGACGGCCCGGACGGAGAACGGCTCGGGGCCGGTCGCGTCGGCGTCGGCGAAGAGCACGACGTCGTATTCGGCGGCCTGCGCGGCGTCCTCGACGGTGAGCTGGTAGTCGGCCTCGGCGGTCAGTCCGGGCAGGTGTCGCCGGGCGACGGCCTCGGCGAGCGCCGGCCCCAGGCCGTCGTCCAGCCGGCCCGGGTTGCCGTACCCGAGTACCAGGACGCTGCGCGGCTCGGCGTTCGGCATTCCGGGTCCCTTTCCTGGGCCTCCGACAGAACTTCGTTTTCTCGACAGGATCAACAGGATGGACCGGATATCCATCCCCGCACAAAGTGTTGGATAATCCCGTTCATCCTGTAAATCCTGTCTGAAGCTGTTCTGCTGGAGGTCCTCACTTCGTCTTTCGGTCCACGACCTCGCCCCGGGGGTCGATCAGCTCGACGAGGAGCGGCATCTTGCCCAGGGCGTGGGTGGCGCAGGAGAGGCACGGGTCGTAGGCGCGGATGGCGACCTCGACGTGGTTGAGCATGCCCTCGGTGATCTCGGCCCGGCCGGAGATGTGCTGCTCGGCCGCCCGTTTCACCGCCTGGTTCATCGGCTCGTTGTTGTTCGTGGTGGCCACGATCATGTTCGCCATCGCCACCTGGTCGTCGTCGTTGATCCGGTAGTGATGGAAGAGGGTGCCGCGGGGCGCTTCGAGGATGGCGACCGCCTCGTTCCGCCGTTCGCCCTCGACCAGGAGGTCGTCGCCCTGCAGGTCGGGGTCGTTGAGCAGTTCCCGGATCTTCTCGACCGAATGGAGGACCTCGATCATTCGCGTCCAGTGGTAGGCCATGGTGATGTTGTTCGGCGCCCCGTCGGTGAGGCCCACGAAGTCCTTGCGGGCGGCCTCGGCCTCGGGGGTGTCGATGCGGTCGCAGGCGTTGACGCGAGCGAGCGGGCCGACGCGGAACCACCCGGTCTCGGGGCCGACGTCCTTGAGGAACGGGAATTTCATGTAGGACCAGGGCCGGACCTCCTCGCGGATGACGTCGAGGTAGTCGGCGGCGGGGACCTGGTCGACGATCGTCCCGCCGTCGGCGTCGATGGCCCGCAGGTTCCCGTCGTACAGGTCCATCGCCCCGTCCTCGGCCACGATCGACAGGTGGTTCGAGGGGAACGAGGCGAAGTCCTTGAGCTCGTCGAGGTGCTCGAGCGTGTAGTCCCTGGTGAGCTGGACGGCGCCCCGGGCCCAGTCGAGCATGCGGTCGATGTCTTCGAGGAACGTGTCGCGCTCGTCGGTCGAGAGGTTCTTGTTGATGCCGCCGGGGATGGCACCGGTCCCGTGGATCTTCTTCCCGGCCGTCGCCTTGATGATCTCCTGGCCGTACTTCCGCATCATCACGCCCTGGACGGCGAGCTCCTTGTGCTCCTTGGCGACGCCGATCACGTTGCGGATCGCCGGGTCGGCGTCGAACCCGAACAGGAGGTCGGGCGAGCAGAGGTGGAAGAAGTGGAGGGCGTGCGACTGGAGGATCTGGCCGTAGTGCATGAGCCGGCGCATCTTCTCGGCGGTCGGGGTGAGCCGGTCGGCGCCGACGAGCACGTCGGTCGCCTTCGCCGCGCACAGGTGGTGGCTGACCGGGCAGATGCCGCAGAGCCGCTGCACGATGACGGGGAGCTCCCAGTACGGCCGGCCCTGGATGAACCGCTCGAACCCGCGGAACTCGATGATGTGGAACCGCGCCTGGGCGACCTGGTTCCGATCGTCCAACAGGATCGACACCTTCCCGTGCCCCTCGACCCGGGTGACCGGGTTGATGACGATCCGCCTGCCGTTCGTCTTGCTCAAGGTCGGTACCTCGTCGAGATCAGTCGTACTTGATCAGTTCGTATGAGAGTTCGAGCGGCCGGTCGTTCAACAGCGCGAGCAGCGCCTCCCAGATGGTGTCCGCCCCCGGCGGGCAGCCGGGCAGGAAGTAGTCGATCTTCACCACCTCGTCGCACGGGTACACACGGTCGAGCGGGAGCGGGATCTCGGGGTCGTTCGGGATCCGGCCGCTCGGGTTGTACACGGTCGGCCCGTTCAGGTAGGCCTCTTCCAGGCACTCGCGGAGCGGGACCTTGTTCCGCATCGACGGGATGTCGCCGTTGACCGCGCAGCCGCCCACGGCGACGAGCACGTCGCAGTGCTCGCGGAACGACTCGAGCACGTGCACGTTCTCGTCGTTCGACACCCCGCCCTCGATCAGGCCGACGGCGCAGCGCTCGCTGAACTCCTTGATGTCGTCGATGGGTGACTTGTGGAACTCGACCAGCTCGATCAGGTCGAAAATCCGTTCGTCGATGTCGAGGAACGACATGTGGCAGCCGAAGCAGCCGCACATTGACGTGGTGGCGATCCGTGGTTTCGACATAATCGGTCCCTTACTCCTGCTCGCGGCGCTGTTCGATGTCCGAGCCGATGGGCGCCCGGTCGTACGTCCGCCGGCCGACGGGGACGGCGCACCCGGTGCCCTTCTTCATCAGGGCGCCGACCGGGCAGACCTCGATCGCCTCGTCGGTCACGTCGGCGTCGGTGTCGCGCAGCCGGGCCTCGGCGTTGACCGCGATCCGCTTGCCCGGGCCGCGGCCCACGAAGCCAAACACGTGCTTTCCGTCCAGGTCCCGCGACGCCCGCACGCACCGCCCGCACAGGATGCACCGGTCCCGGTCGATCCAGATGTCCGGGTGGCTCATGTCGATCTCGCGGTCCCTGGGGAACTGGTAGGGGAAGGTCGGGGCGGTGATGCCGAACCGGTAGGCGAGTGCCTGGAGCTCGCAGTCGCCGCTCTTCTCGCAGAACATGCACCAGTGGTTGCCTTCGACGAAGAGCATGTCGATGAGGTCGCGGCGGATCCGGAGGAGCGGCTCGGTTTCGTTCTCGACGATGATCCCCTCGCTGGCGGGGAAGTTGCAGGCGGTCTGCGGCCGGCCGTCGACCATCACCGTGCACACGCGGCAGGCGCCCGCCGGCTCCAGCTCCTCCTTGTAGCAGAGCCGCGGGATGTAGATGCCCGCCGCCTGCGCCGCTTCCAGGACCGTCTGGCCCGGCTCGGCCTCGACCGGGACCCCGTCGATGGTGAACGTGAAGGTGTCGCTCATCGGTCTCGTCCCTTACTCGTTGAGGAAAGTGGAGTCGCGCCCGGCGATCTCCTTCGCCTCGGCCAGCGCGGCGTCGACGTCGAACGACGGCCGCAGGGCCCCCGCCGGCTCCTCGATCATGTCCTCGTACGCCACGCGGAAGCTGCGAAGCGAGCTGAGGATCGGGTTGGGTGAGGTCTGGCCGAGCCCGCATCGGCTCGCCGTCTTGATCGTCTCGCCCAGCCGTTCCAGGTAACCCAGGTCGTCCGGCTCGCCCTTCCCCGCCATGATCCGCTCCAGCCGCTCCAGCAGCAGCACGTTCCCCACCCGGCAGGGGGTGCAGTAGCCGCAGCTCTCTTCGACGAAGAACTGCATGAATTTCCGGACCGGCTTGAGGATGTCTCGCTTGTGGCTGAACACCATGACGGACCCGCCGGTGGCCAGGTCGTCGTACGAGACCGCGCGGTCGAAGTCGCCCTCTCCGATCATCTGGCCGCTCGGCCCGCCCATCTGGACCGCCTTCGGGTCCCGCGCCCCGCAGAGGTCGAGCACGTCGCGAAGACTGACGCCGAGCGGCACCTCGAACACGCCCGGCTTCGAGCAGTCGCCGCTGATGCTCAGGAGCTTCGTCCCCGGGCTGCCGCGCGACCCGATCTGGGCGAACCAGCCGGACCCCTTCTCGAGGATGCGGGCCGCGCAGCAGAGCGTCTCGACGTTGTTCACCACCGTCGGCCGGCCCAGGTAGCCCTTCTGCGCGGGGAACGGCGGGCGCGTCCTCGGGTCGCCGCGCCGCCCCTCGCACGAGTTGATCAGCGCCGTCTCCTCGCCGCACTCATACGAGCCGGCGCCCATCTGGATGCGGATATCGAAGTCGAGGCAGTGCCGGCCGCACACGTCGCCGCCCAGCAGCCCCTTCTCGCGCAGGTCGGCCAGGACGTGCTCGAGGAACTCCTTCAGGTAGGCGTATTCGCCGCGCAGGTAGAGGATGCCGGTGTCGGCGCCGACGGCGTAGCCCGCGATGGCCATCCCCTCGAAGAGGAGCTCGGCGCGCTCAGTGAGGATGACCCGGTCCTTGAACGTGCCGGGCTCCCCCTCGTCGGCGTTGCAGATCACGTACTTCCGGTCGCCGTCCGCGCCCCGGGTGAAGTCCCACTTCATCCCGGTGGGGAACCCGGCGCCGCCCCGCCCGCGCAGCCGCGCCGTCTTCACCTCCCGGATCACCTCGGCCGGGCTCATCGCCAGCGCCTTGCCCAGGGCGTCGCCCGGCGCCGCCTCGGCGAAGATCACCGGGCCCGCCTGGCGGATGTTGTTGTCCACCATCGCCCGCACCAGCTCGTGGGCGTTGTTCCCCTCCCCGAAACTGTGGATCAGTTTCTGCGGGGTCATGTGCTCGCGGAGCTCGCGGACGATCCGCCGGGCCGAGTCGCTCGACAGCCAGGTGACGACCACGTCGTTCACCAGCGCCGCCGGCGCCTGGTCGGACATCCCGATGCACGGCGTCCATTCGAGCGAGATCTTCCCGTCCGGCGTCGTCTCGCCGAAGTCGATGCCCAGCTCCCGGCGGAACGCACGCGCCACCCGCCGACTCCCCTTCATCTCGTCGATGATGTCGTCACACAGGCGGATGACCACCTCGCCCTTCGGCTGGGTCGACAGGAAGGAGTAGAAGGAGACGCAGCTTTCGACCTCGACGCGGTGGATGCCCAGGCGCTCGGCGATGCGGTCCGTCGCCTCGCTGCAGACACAGCCGAATCGGGCCTGCACGGCCCGGGCCACGTCCACCAGGCGCGTCCGGTCGTTCCCGCACTCCTCGCAGATTCGCCTGACGGCTTGTTCCAGCGATTCGTCCATCGGGTCGTCCTCAGTGTTCTCCGGTTCTTGTGAGTGTCCGGCCCGGCGAGCGCGGCACGTGAAACCTCTCACAAAGCAGGACCTTCCATTTTCCATGCATCCCGGACGGAATCAAGGGCAGGCGCCGACAAAAACCGAAAAAAGGTGTCGGTTTTCCCGATTTTTCGGCCGCGAATCTGCTCGCCCCGCCGCCCGAAAGCCCCCCATCGCGGCGGCGGCTCGGACCGACTGCCGACCGGGCCCGCGCGCGGACCCGACTGGTGTTCCATGACTTTTGATTTGGGGAGGGGGTCAGAGGTCAGGCGTACGGCATAGGGAAAAAGGGAAGACTGGGAAACCGGGAAATGAACTTGCTCTGCCGCTGGCACAGCGGCAGATCAAGGCTGGTTTTCCCCATTTTCCCCTTTCCCCGTTTCCCCTTCTTATGCGCCCCACGTACCCCTGTCTCCATCCTGCCAATCAAGTCTCGCCCGGGACGAGCCCGCGATAGGCCGCCCGCAGCGAGCGCGTGACCGGGCCCGGCGCCGCCGAGACCCGCGCCCCGTCGACCGAGCGGACCGGCAGCACCTCCATCAGCGAGTTCGTCACGAACGCCTCGTCGGCGCTCCGGAGCGCGTCGGCCGTGAACCGCTCCTCGCGCACCTCGGTGCCCGCGGCGCCGGCCAGCTCGATGACCCGGCGCCGCGTGATGCCCGGCAGGATGTTCAGGTCGAGCGGCGGCGTGAACAAGGCGCCGCCGCGGACGCAGAAGACGTTGCTGGTCGCACACTCACAGACGTGCCCCGCCGGATCGAGCAGGACCGCTTCGAGCGCCCCGCGCTCCGCCGCCTCGCGCTTCGCCAGGATGCTCGGCAGGTAGTTCGTCGTCTTGTGCGCCCGGAGCGGCGACCGGCTGTTGTGGGCCAGCGACGAGACGATCACGTCCGCGCCCCGCTGGTAGAGCTCCGCCGGGTACGGGTGCAGCTCGCGGGCCTCGACGAGCAGCGTCGGCTCGCGCGGCTCGTCGGGCGCGAGGGCGCCCGTGTGCTCGCCGCGGGTCAGGGTCACGCGCACGTACGCGTCGCCGAGCCCGTTCCGATCGATCAGGTCGCCGACGGCGGCGGCGACCGGCTCGCACCCGGGGAACGGGATGCCGAGGAACGCGGCCGACCCCGCCAGCCGGGCCAGGTGCTCGTCCAGGTCCAGCGGCTGCCCGGCGTAGGCCCGGACCGTCTCGAACAGCCCGTCCCCGTACAGCACGCCCCGGTCGAACGCGGAGACGGTCGCCGCGTCCCGCTCGACGAACTCACCGTTCAGATAGACCTCATTCATGGCACATCCCGCACCGCGGTACCCGCATTACTCTCCCACCCCTCAAAAGAGCCCCTTTTTTCGACCGGATCAACAGGATGGACAGGATAGTCATCGTAGTCCGCTCCGTCAAACCGCGGTCGTCCGCCAGAACCCGGGACAGCGACCCTGGTGGCCAGCCCCAAGGGGCGCGGTATACGAAAGCCCAGGGCAAACGGGAGCCCTGGCGGGGAGAAGTCCGCCACGGAGCGGGCGGGTGGAGGGTCAACCGGCGACGGCGCCGCGCACACCCGCACCCTGTCCACCCCTCGGGCGCGGGGGCTGGCCGACCACGGTGGTCAGTGCCACTCCAATTCTGGGGTCGTGCCATACATGGTCAAGAGACAAGGGGGTTGACGCAGCAGGCCGCCCGACTCTGCCGTTTCGAGAGTTGAGGTGTCCCTTGTGTGGCGTCGTGGCAGAGGCCGGTCAGGCCTGCAAACGGCCTTGTGCCGGCGCAAACTGGAGACACTCCCGTGGACTGCGGCGTTGCGTCAAGCCGGCGCCGCGGGTACACTGTCGCCCGCGCGAGCGAGGGTGCTATGGCAACCGACCCCGAGGTGCCGATCCGGTCGTACTCGATCTCGGCCTTCGTCTGCCGCCGAACCGGGCCGGGCGGGGAAGTGCTCCTCATGCGGCGGACCGGGAAGCGGCTGGGCGAGATCTGGTGCCAGGTGGCCGGCGGCATCGAGGATGGCGAGACCGCGTGGCAGGCGGCACTCCGCGAGATCCGCGAGGAGACGGGCCTTGTCCCCGACGAGTTCTATTCCGCCGACATCTGCGAACAGTTCTACGAGCCGCACCGCGAATGCGTCGCCATCATCCCCGTCTTCGTCGCGTTCGTCCCCGAGGACGCGGCCGTCACCCTGAACCCGGAGCACAGCGAGTACCGCTGGATGGACGTCGACGAGGCCGAGCGGCACCTCCGGTTCGCCTGTCAGCGGACCGTCCTCCGCCACATCGAACGCGAGTTCTTCCTCCGCCGGCCGAACGACCTGCTCCGCCTCCCCACCGAGCCGGGCACCTAGCGAGTTCTATTGAACCATGTACTGCCAAAGAAACACCGGGGAGAACCCCCTTTTGAAAAAGCGGCTTTCTCCCCGGGCCCCCGCGTTCCATTATCCATACAGGGACCAATAACAGAAC
>JAWODX010000518.1:0-4777 GCA_046483085.1 Planctomycetota bacterium | reverse complement strand
CATCTCGTCGTTGATGCCGAGCTGCTTCTCGAGCATGGGCTGGATCTCGACGATGAGATCGAGCAGCTTCTGCTCCTTCTTCCGCTTCTCGAGCTCGTCGCGCAGTTCCTCCAGCCGCCGCTGGGCATCGGCGAGCTGGTCCCGCGCCTTGCGGGCCTCCTCCTCGCCGGTGACGTTGTCGTTCTTCTCCAGGCTCGCGTGCGCTTTCTTCATCGAGCCTTGGGCGCCGCCCACCTGGTCGGCGGCCTTGCCCAGGCCCTGGCTCGCCTCCTGGGAGAGCTTCTCGTTCTCCTTGGCCAGGCGTCGGAGCCGGCGACGGACCGGGTCCGCCTCCTTCTTCGTTTCGCCCTGCTTCAGCGCCGTCTCCTTCGTGTCGGCCAGGCGCTTCTTCTCGATGGCGTCCAGCGCCTTCCCCAGGTGCCTGTCCGCCTCGGTCAGCTTCTGTTTCGCCCGGGTCCCGGCGCCCCGGGCCTTGGCGGCCTGTCCCGCCTCCATCTCCTTCGCCGCCCGGTCCATCTGCTCGCCGGCGTTCGCCGTCGACCGCCCCGCGTCCTGGATGTGCGGGGTCTGGGGGGCGCGGCGGCCCGCCGCTTCCTTCGCCTCCTTGTCGAGCTCGCCGGCGATGGCGTCCGCCTTCTCCTGGTGCTCGTCCTGGTCTTCGCGGAGCTTCTCCAGTCGGCGGCGGTCCTCCGCGCCCTTCGTGGTCTGCTCCTGTTCGTCGCGGAGCGTGCGGAGCCTGCGCCGGATCTGCTTGAGCCGCTTGCCCTGCTCGATGTTCTTGTTGATCTCGGCGGCGTCGCTGGCGTGGCCGGCCTGGGCCTCGTGGAGGCGGCGGATGTCGTCGATGGCGCTGCGGACGTCGCTGATCACCTGGGCGAGCACCTCGTCGCTGCCGGTCTGGCGGCGGGCGTTCTGGAGCAATTCGAGGAGGGCTTCGAGTGCGGCGATGGCGCTGGCCTGTGCGGTGAGTGCTTTTCCGATGTGGTTGTGTCGCAGGTTTTCGGCCGCCTGCTCCATCATCAGGCGGATCTGCGCCTTCGCCGCCTGTTCCTGCGCCTTTTCGACCAGGCGGGCGCGGCGCGGGTCGTGCACCTTGAGCTTCTCGAACACGTCGAGCATGTCCTGTTCGAGGTTGCGCATGGCGTTCCGCGCCAGTTGCTGGTTTCGGACGAGGGTGTTGAGTGCCTCGCGGTCTTTTGGTTTCAGGTCGTCGGGCGGGGTGCCGAAGACGCCGGGCCGCTGTCGGAACTCGGCGGTCCGTTTGCGGATGGCGCGCTGTTTTCGGAGGAGTTCGCGGGCGGCGCGGACGAGGTTGGCGATCCCCTCGTCGTGCTTCATTCGGGTGATCGCGTTTCGCAGCCGGGTGATGACCCGGGCCTGGACGCGGGCGGCGGTCTGCAGGTTGGTCCGGCCGGCGCGCCCGGCCAGGTCCTTGCGGGCGGTCTTGACGAAGTCGGCGGCCCGTGTCATTTCGGACTTCGCGACGTCCTCCAGGTCGCCCTGGATCTCGTCGAGCTTTCGGCGGTCGGCGAAGCTGCCGATCCGGTTGTCCTCCATTCGGTCACGGACCTGCCCGATCCCGTTGGCGATCCGCCGGACGGCCCGCACGAGCTCGCGCTGCACGTTCTCGGTGTTCGTGGCGGTCGCCCGCTCGCGTTCGGTGATCGGTTGGCCTTCCGCGATGCGGCGGAGCAGATCGGTCACCTGGTCGCGGTCCGCCTCCTGGCGCTGTTTCGCCTTCTTGAGCCGATCGCGCAGGGCGATGAGCTGGTCGTCCAGCTCGTGGGCGAGGTCGGCGTGGGAGACGATGCGGACGAAGTACTCGCGCGACTTGCCGACCTGGCCGGTCCTTCCGGGTGCGACGGGGAGGGCGCCGCGCCAGTCTTCCGCCCCGCACCAGTAGGTGAGCGTGTCGCCCTCGTGCAGGCCGAGGTCGGCGAGGTCCCATCGGTGCGGCGTGTTGAGCTCGGTCCGGAGGCGGTCGTCCGGCGGGAACTCGCGCAGGGGGGTGCGGCGGGGCGTCTCCTTGCTGCCCAGGCGCTGGTGGCTGAGCCAGATGCGCCGGAGCCCGCGGTCGTCGTCGGCGGCCACTTCGAGGGGGAGGACGGCGTAGCGGGTGCATCGCATTTCGCGGCCGGGCTTGACGATCCTGGGCTTCGGCGGCCGGTCTTCGATGACCCGGAGCTGGACGGTCCGCGGATGCTCGTTCTTCTGGGCGCCGCTCTCGGACCGGTGGACGAGATCGACGCGGAACCATTTCATGCCGCGGTCGAGCGGGAAGGAGCTGCGATGGGTGGGTCCGTCGGCGGGCCGCGGGTCGACCGCCGTCATCTCGACCGTCTTGGCCGTATCGGTGACCACGGTGGCCCCGCCGGCCCCCAGGCCCTTGTTGGTCCGGATCAGGACGGTGAGGGTGCTGCCTTCCAGGGCGCGGACCTCGGATGCGCCGGGGTTGAGCTCGCCGGGGTTCGGCTCGGGGCGCCCGGCCTGTTCGGGTGCGTCGGCGTAGGCGGGCGGCCGGGGCCACGTCCAGATCTGCTCGACGCGGGGCGGGATGGTCACGTGCACGGCGGCCGATACGTCGTCGGCGCCGCCGGCCCGGGCGGTGATCGTCAGGTCGCCGCTCGGGTCGTTGTAGTAGGCGAGGTAGGTCCGGTCGCCGGTGCGGCGCATGCGGCGGGACTCGGCGGTCCCCGAGGCGGGCTCGAAGTCGACGTGGACGGTCCCGGGCGGGCTCCAGACGGCGGATTGGCGGGCGTTCCGCGCCTCGATTCGCACCTCGATCCGGCGGCCCTTGATCACCGTGAGCTCGGGGTCGGTTCGTTCGTTCACGTAGAGGACGAGTTCGGTATGCCTCGGCCACCGGGCCGGGCCGTAGGGGTTGACGAAGCGGGCGGCGAACGTGCGGGTGGTGGCCGGGGCGACGGCCCCGAACGTGACGGACACGGCCAGCGCCGCGGCGGCGAGCACGGAGAGGCGGGTGATCGTCCGCGAGCGGGGAACCTGCCGGGGCTCGATGTCTTCGGCGGCGTGCTCGGCGTTCTCGACGACGGCGCCGACCAGGTCCGAGGAGACGGATCCGCGGCCCCTGGAGAGCTGGACGGCGGTGACGAGGACGTCGGAGAGCTGGGGGAACCGGCGCTCGAAGAGGAGGGCGAGCTGGTCCTCGGGCATGGGGACGAGGAGCGGGCGGACGAGGTATGCGTAGACGGCGACGAGGGTCCCGGCGGCCGATCCCAGGGCGAGGGCGAGCCGCCATTCGGGCGGCAGGTGGAGCGACCAGTCGAGCAGCAGGCAGGCGGCGAGGAGCGCGAAGAGCAGGAGGACGATGCGGGCGGCGCCGGCGGCGACGATCAGCCGCCGCAGGACGCGCCGCAGCGCCCGGAGCCTGGATTCGATCACGTTCCGCGCCATTCGCGGTCACCTCACCGGCGGGACGGGTCCTATGGAACAGACGCGCGCCGCCGCCGGTTTGTTGCCCTGATTTTCCGGGCTTCCTGCGCCGCCGTTACCGCTGGAAGATGGGCAGGTAGTTGTACGGCACCTCGAGGACCAGGGCGCCCATCGCGGCGCCGTAGACGTTGCCGACGTGCGAGTGCCAGCTTCCGTTGGCGAGCTGGGTCTTGAGCAGGTCGTCTCGGACCCGGGGGTACCAGAAGTCCCAGTGTTCTCCGCCGGCCTGGTACATGGCCTGGGCCGCGTAGTAATGGCCGTAGAAGTAGTGCGAGGTGCGGCTCTGGCCCCGGTGGTGTTTCAGGTAGTTCTTCAGGTACTCGACCCCCTTCTTCGCCTCTTCGCTGTCGTAGAGCCCGGCGCCGTAGAGGGTGGTGACCCCGGCGCCGGTCAGCGCGAAGGAGGAGCTGCCCGAATGCAGCATGTAGCGGAAGCTGCCGTTGGGGTTGGCGCTCTGCTTGGTGTACTTGATGGCGCGGTCGATCGTCTTCTTGCTGACCTTGATGCCCGAGTTGTTCGCCGCGCGGAGCGCCATCATCTGGCAGACGGTGACGGAGAGGTCGGAGGCGCCGGACGGGCTGGGGTCGTAGCGCCAGCCGCCGTCGGCCTTCTGGCTCTTTCGGATGCACTGGACGGCGAGGTGGAGCTTCTCCTTCAGTTCCCGGTCCGGCATCATGCCGTACGCCTCGGCGAGGGCGAGCGAGGCGAAGCCGTGGCCGTACATCTGGCCGTGGCCGCCGCCGCCGATGTAGCCCGTCCGCGGGTTCACCTGCTTCATGAGGAACCGGATCCCGCGCTTGACCGCCTGGCCGTATCGGCCGCGGCCGGGCACGTTCCCCTGGGCCATCAGGGCCATGCAGGCGAGGCCGGTGATCGCCGGATGGCGGCCGTACGACGACGAGCCCCAGGAGCCGTCCGGATTCTGCGTCTTTTTCAGGTAGCTGAGCGCCTTGCGGACGGCCCGCTGCGTCTCGGGCGTGACAAGGCGGGACTGGTCGGCCGCCCGGGCCGCCGGCCCGGAGGCGACGATCAGGCCCGTGATGATGAGCGCCGCGCTTGTCCGCATGAAGACCGCCTTTCTCCGTTGCCCACCCCGTTATTCTAAACGTTTTCCGGGGCGATTCAATCGCGCTTTTCGGCGGGCGTTCCTGGTTTGCCCGAAGATTTACACAGCGGCCGTGCGGATGCCGGTTCGCGACGCTTTCATTCGGCGGCCGCGCCCGGTAGAATGGGTGCTCCGCGTTTTGCATTCCGTAGGCGTTTTGGCGGACCGGGAAGGAGGGTGTCGGGATGAGGCGGACATGGGCGGTGGTGTTGGGCGCGA
>JAWODX010000480.1:0-9321 GCA_046483085.1 Planctomycetota bacterium | reverse complement strand
AGCCGGTGCGCGTGCTGGAGACGGATCGGGTGCAGGTGGCGCTGGTCCGGCTGCAGCGACAGAGGGAACTGATGGCCCTCGTGTCGGACGACGCCGGCCGGTGCCGCGGGATCGTCACCATCAAGGACCTCGTCGAGGAGATCGTCGGCGAGCTGCAGGCGTTCTGACCGGGCGCGGGGGGAACGCGGCTTGATCCGGAACACGTCCTGCGGGTATGATGACAGCGAGTCCTGCAGCAGGGGATTGGACCATCGAGGAGCGAGCGTTGCCCGCTGACCTGCACGTGCACACCGTCTACTCCGACAGCAGCCTGACGCCGCTCGAGATTGCGGCCGAGTGCTACGCGAAACAACTCGACACGGTGGCGATCACCGATCACGACACGGTGGCCGGGGTCATGCCGACGGCCGAAGTCGCGGCGGAGTACGACGTCCGCGTCGTCCCGGGCGTGGAGATGACCGCGTACGTGGACGGGACGGAGACCCACATCGTCGGCCTGTTCATCGACGTGGCGGACGCGGCGCTGCTGACGGTGTTCGAGCGGTCGCGCCAGGTTCGCCGCCGGCGGATTCACGAGATGGTCCGGAGGCTTCGGCGGCTGGACATCGATGTCCCGGCCGAGGAGGTGTTCGAGATCGCGGGCGACGGGGTGCCCGGCCGGGTGCACATGGCCCGGGCCCTGGTGCGGCACGGGTATGCGTCGAACATGTCCGCCGCGTTCGCCGATTACATCGGCAACGAGTGCCCCGGGTACGTGCCGAAGCGCGAGATCAGCCCGGGCGAGGCGGCGGACGCGATCCACGCCGCCGGCGGCGTCGCCATCATCGCCCATCCCGGCGTTGCCCTCGACGACGACCTCATCGGCCGGATCCTCGACCAGGGCGTCGATGGGCTGGAGGTGTATTACCCGCTCCACTCGGCCGCCCAGGAGGCGCATTTCCTCCAGCTCGCCCGCGAGCGGGACGCGCTCGTCTCCGGCGGCTCCGACGCCCACGGCGGATACCGCGAGGAGACGCGGGTCGGCGCCATCACTGTCGACGACGCCGCGCTCGCGCGGATCGAGGCGGCGGCCGACGCCGTGCGAGCCCGACATCGATCATCCCACCCTCGGAGGCGACCATGAAGCTGTTCCGGAAGTTCAAGAGCACGGCCGAGGGGATCCGGCGTGGCCTGGCAAAGACGCACGAACGTCTCGCCGGCGGCCTGGGACGGATCCTCTCCCTGCGGCGCCAGATCGACGAGGAGCTCTGCGAAGACCTCGAAGAGCTGATGATCGAGGCCGACATGGGCGTGCAGACCACCACCGACATCATCGACGATATCCGCGCGGCCTACCACGAGGGCGAGATCGCGGACACCGGCGAGCTGAAGAGCTACCTGAAGGACGAGCTGAAGCAACTGCTGGGCGAGGCCGACGTGGCCATCCGGATGGCCGACGAGCCGCCGACGGTCATCCTCGTCGCCGGCGTCAACGGCTCGGGAAAGACCACGTCCATCGCCAAGCTGGCGAAGCATTTTCGGGACGACGGCAAGAAGGTCCTGCTCGCCGCCAGCGACACGTTCCGCGCCGCCGCCGTCGAGCAGCTCGACATCTGGAGCGAACGCATCGGCGTGGACATCGTCAAGCACCAGACCGGCGCCGACCCCGGCGCGGTCACCTACGACGCGCTCGACGCCGCCGTCGCCCGGGGCAGCGAGGTCCTCATCGTCGACACCGCCGGGCGCCTCCACACCAAGAAGAACCTGATGGAGGAGCTCGGGAAGATCCGCCGAGTCATCCAGAAGCGGCTGCCCACCGCGCCGCACGAGGTCATCCTGGTGCTCGACGCGACCACGGGGCAGAACGCCATCCAGCAGGCGAAGCTGTTCGACGAGGCGATCGACGTGACCGGCCTGTTCCTGGCCAAGCTCGACGGTACGGCGAAAGGCGGGATCGTCGTCGCCATCAAGAAGCAGATCGACATCCCCGTCAAGTTCATCGGCGTCGGCGAGCGGCCCGAAGACCTCGAGCCGTTCGATCCGGACAAGTTTGTCGAGGCCCTGATCGGATGAAACGAAATGGCAAGGACCGGCTCGGCGAGGCGGTCGTCACCTTCCTCGGCCTGGGCAAGCTCCCCATCGCGCCCGGCACGTGGGGGACGCTCGGCGCCGCGCTGGTGCACGCGATCGTCGCCACCCGGATCGGCACCGCGTCCCACCCGTACATCCTGCCCGGGCTGGCGGCGGCGTTCACGCTCTTGTGCCTGGTGGCCTGCCCGTGGGCCGAGCGGTTCTACGGCCGAAAGGACCCCTCGCCATTCGTCATCGACGAAGTCGCCGGATACTTCCTCGTCGTCTCCTTCTTCCCCCAGCACCGCCAGCTCCTGGTCAGCATCCTGGCGTTCTTCCTGTTCCGGGTCTTCGACGTGATCAAGCCGCCGCCGGCGCGGCGGTTCGAAGCGCTCCCCGCCGGGATCGGCATCGTGACCGACGACCTGGTCGCCGGGCTGTACGCGGCCCTGTGCATCTGGCTGGCGCTGATGATATTCACCTGAACCGATCGGTGGACCGATGCCCGACATCCAAGCGTATTCGCACACGAAAACCAGCCGCAAGATCTCCGAGCTTGTCACCGCGGCCGGGCTGGAGGGCCGCCGCTTCGTCGACGTCGGGGCGGGCGAGGGCTACCTCGCGCAGATGCTCGGCGAGGAGCTCAAGCGGCGCGGGGTCGAGCCGGCCGACGCCCTCCGCGCCTGCGACCTGCACCCCGAGAATTTCAAGTACGGCGACGTGCCCTGCGATCCGATCGACGCCAACGGCACACTGCCGTACGACGACGACAGCTTCGACGTCGTCACGTGCATCGAGGTCGTCGAGCACGTCGAGAATCACTTCCATCTGGTGCGCGAGCTCGGCCGGATCGTCCGGCCCGGCGGGCGCGTGCTGGTGACCACGCCGAACGTGCTGAACATCAACTCGCGGCTCCGGTTCCTTCATTCCGGCTTCGGCCTGCTCTTCAGCGCGCTGCCGCTCGGCGTCGACCGCCCTGTGCACTCGAGCGGGCACATCCATCCCGTGAGCTACTACTACCTGGCGCACGGGTTCCACCGGTCGGGCTTCGGCCAGGTGGGCGTGCACTTCGACCGCTACAAGAAGTCGGGCATCGCGCTGGCCGTGCTCCTCTGGCTGCCCGTTCAGATCGGCAACGCGTTGTTCCGGATGAGACTGCGGCGGAAGAAGCCAGACATCTACGAGGAGAACCGCGAGCTGCTCCGGGCGATCAACAGTTTCGGGATGCTCACCGCCCGGACGATCATCGTCGAAGGTGTGAAAGCGAGCGGGGGAGCGGATCAGGAGCGGGCCAGCGCGTCCTCGTAGGCCTGCTCGACCTGCTCGGCGAGCTGAACGGGATCGAACCGTTCGAGAGCGGTCCGGCGCGCCTCGCGGCCCATCTCTTCGCGGAGCGTCGGATCCTCGGCCAGCCGTGCGATCGCCCACGCGAGATTCTCGGGCGTATCCTCCACGACCAGACCGTCGCGTCCGTCACTGACGAGCTCGGGCAGCATCCCGCGCCGCGAGACGACGAGCGGCCGGCCGAGCGCCATCGCCTCGCGCGCCGCGCGGCAGGAGCCGTCGGTCCCCGGCACGAGGAAGACCTTCACGTCGAGAGCCCGCAGCCCGCCGACGTACTCGTCGCCGCGCAGGTAGCCGGGAAAGACGACGATGTCGTCGAGCCCGCGCTTGTGGGCCGGCGTGACCGCGGCGGACTGTTTGTGCGTGCCCCGCCCGATGATTGCCAGGCGGAAGTTCGGCACCCGCTCGCGGAGTATGGCAGCGGCGTCGAGCAGGACGTCGAACCGGCGGCGGCGCTGGATGCGGGCGGCGATGCCGACCACGAACGCGTCGGGCGACAGCCCCCACTTCGCTCGCATGTCCGGCAGCTCGCGGTCCGGATCGAACCGGCTCAGCTCGATGGCGGTGTCCACGCGCAGGGCTCGTTCCTCGGGGATATTGAACGTCCGCACGTCCCCCTCGAGCGCGGCGTGCGAGAGCTCGAACAGGATGTCGGTGGAGCCGGGTATGAGGAACAGCGCGCGCAGGTGCCGGCCGAGCGGGACGGCCTCGTGGTTGGTCCGCGCGATCAACGGGCGATGGCTCGACCGGCGGCGGGCCAGGGCGGCGGTCAGGTGGTCGTTCACCATGTGGCAGTGGACGACGTCGAACTTGTGCTCGTCGTAGAACCGCGCCAGCCGGCGGGCGTCTCGCCATTGAGTGAGCGGGCGGAAGTGTTTGGGGAGGTCGAACTGCTCGGTGGCGTCGAGTCCGTGGTCGGCGACGACGGAGTCCATGTAGCCGGCGTCGTGCTCCTTGGGTGGAGCGTGCGCGAAGGTCACGTCGTGGCCGCGCTCGGCCAGGCCCGCGGCCAGCCGGACGGCGGGCTCGGCCGGGCCGGTCGGCTTGTGGTTGCTGAACAGGTGGAGGATCTTCATACGCGCGGCCCCTGGCGGTCTTCCTGTCTCATCTCGATGTCGTCCTCCCAATAGCGATTGCGGTCGCGGCTGATCGCGTCGATCTTCGCCATCACGTCGCGATCGAGCCACCTGTCGTCGCCCGCCGCGAACCGCCGGAGGAACCGGAGCCGGTCGGTGCGTGTCGGCCGCACCCATGCGTCGCCGATCTGGGCGAGGTTGCGCAGACGGCGTTCGAACGACGGTGTGCGGCCGCGCCGGATGTCGCCGATGTCGATCAGGTAGATCTGCCAGCCATCGTCGCTCTCTCGGACCAGCACATTCTTGCTGGCCAGGTCCCGGTGCCAGAGCCGGTGTCTGTCCAGGTCCCGGACGAAGTCGGCGACCTTTCGGACGAACCGCCGCCAGCGCCGGGTCTTTCCGCCGGGCTCGGGCCGGCAGTGATCGGTCACGTAGTCGTAGAGCGAGACCGCCCCCTCGATGTGCCGCGAGATGAAGTACGAGCGGGGCCCGTCCTCGGCCATTGCCGCGGCCCGGGGCGTCGGGATGCCGCGGACACGGCAGGCGTTCGATCCGATCCACGCGCGTCGGGCCGGCGATCCGCGGACGCGGTCGTGAATCCGCTTGAGGATCCCCGGCCGGCGGAACTCCTTCACGCACAGGGGGCCGCCGCCATTAGCCCGAGCGGGCACGCGGGTCACGCGCGTGCGGCCATCGCTCTTGAGCATCTCGCCGGGCCCTTCATCGGCGACGGTCGAGTGGTGTTGCTCGATCGCGGCGGTGACGGCATCGGTCGGAATATCCGCCCGCCGATATATGGTCATGCCGTCGACCCGTTCGCGCCGGAACCCGGTCGATTTCTTGATGCAGCGCTTGGTGCGGCTGACGTAGCGGCGTTCGCGGATCTTCTCGGCCTGTCTGTGGGCGGCCACGTCGAGGCGGTCGACCTTCTCCGGCGTCGCGTCCGTTCCCAGGTACGCCCGGATGAACCGCTCGTGGTCGGCCTCGTCCATGCGGTCGCCCAGGAACGCGATCAACTGGCCGAGGTTCCAGGCCCGGGCACGGCGCCGCACCGGGCGGTTGATCGTCACGCGGTGGACGTCAATCAGGAACAGGTCATCGCCGCGGACCAGGATGTTGCCGCCGTGCAGGTCGCGATGCAGGATGTCGTTGTCGTGCATGCGCCGCACCAGCCCGGCGACGTGCTCGATCAGATCGGATCGGCCCGCGCGCCCGAGCGCTTCGCTCAACGGGGCCGCGTTGTCGACGGCCTCGGACACGAGAGCCGCTTCGCGGAGGAATCCGGCGACGCGCCGCTCGCCGAACGCCAGCGGCCTGGCGACCGGGATGCCGCGGTCGAGCATGGTCCGTGCCGCTGTCCATTCCGCCTGGGCTCGTGATCGCAGCACGAGGTACTTCAGCCGTTCGAGGCCGGACCGTGGATGATGGTGCTTGACATAGACCCCGTCGCCATCGATCGGCACGTGATACACCGCGCGCGAGAGCGAGCGCTTGACGGTCGTCTCGTCCTGGTCCGCATGGCTTCGGAGGACGGGCACGACGAGGTCGCTGAGTGCGGGGGCGAAGTCGGGCTCGGCGACCCAGTGCAGCCCGCCGGCCGTGAGCGTGACGGTACTGCCCGGCGGTTTTGCGCCGTCGGTCATCGTCGAGTCGCTTTCGGTCATGGTCGCCCTTCCGGCAGCTTGCCGGTCGAGCCGCGCTGGTTCATCTCCCACAGCTTGGCATAGCGGGCGAAGGTCGACATGGCCGCCAGCCCGCAGAGCAGGAGGCCGTGAAAGCCGTCGAGGAAGCCGCGCTTCAGCAGGTACATCTTCAGGAATTTGACCGGCGGCTTGAGTGCCAGGTGCCACCAGCGGGCGGTCCGGCCGGCGTCGAACATGTCGGCGGCTGCGAGACTCGAATAGCGGTCGAACTTCTCGAAGTAGTTGCGCAGGTTGCGGTCGGTGTAGTGGACCAGGTGCTCGTCGATCCGGCCGACGGGGCCGTCGACCATGACGGCGGCGTGGACGGCGCGGTCCTCGTAGCGGTGCCGGCGGCGGAACAGGCGCAGCGGATAGTCGCTCCCCCAGCCGCCGTGCCGGATGCGCTTGCCCAGGAAGTGGCTCAGCCGGCGGACCCGCCATCCTTCGCAGTCGGCCCGCTCGATCGCCCGCTCGACGGCGGCCCGCAGGCCCGGGGTGATGCGCTCGTCGGCGTCGAGGATCATCACCCACTCACTTGCGGCCTGCGGGATGATCCAGTTCTTCTGGGCGGCGGAGTGGATGTACTCGTGCTGCACCACGTTCGGCGTATAGTCGAGCGCGATCCAGGGGGTCCGGTCGGTGCTGAACGAGTCACAGACGATCAGCTCATCCGCCCATTTCGCGGACTCGAGGCACTCGCGGATGTTGTGCTCTTCGTTCCTGGTGGGGACGATGACGGTGAGAGTGCCCGGCTCGGCGGGCACCTCGCGGACGCCTTCCCAGGCGGACGGAAACGGCCCGGGTCCGGGCGGCTCGGCGGTGTCCGGCTCTCGCGGCATCGTCCCCCCGGTCACATCTCGAAGTCGTCGCCGAGGTATCGGCTGCGGACCGCCTTGTCGGCCACCACCTCGTCCGGGGTGCCGTGCATGAGGATCACCCCTTCGTCGATGATGTACGCGCGGTCGGTGATGGACAGGGTGTCGCGCACGTTGTGGTCGGTCAGCAGGATGCCCATGCCGCGGTCGCGCATCGTTGAGATCATGCCCTTGATGTCGGAGACTTTCTTCGGGTCGACGCCGGAGAACGGCTCGTCGAGCATGATGACCGAGGGGCGGGTGACGAGGGCGCGGGCGATTTCGAGGCGGCGCCGCTCGCCGCCCGAGAGGTGCATGGCCAGTTCATCGGCCAACTGTTCGAGTCCGAATTCGCGGAGCACGTCCAGGCTGTGTTCCCGCTGCTCGTCGGGCGGGATATCCAGCATTTCGACGATGGCGATCACGTTGTCGAGCACGCTCATTCGCTGAAAGACCGACGGCTCCTGGGAGAGGTAGCCGAGCCCGCGCCGCGCCCGGCGGTACATGGGCAGGTGGGTGACCTCGTCGCCGTCGAGAAAGACGGCGCCGGCGTCGGGGGTGATCATGCCGACCGTCATCCGGAAGGAGGTGGTCTTGCCCGCGCCGTTCGGGCCGAGCAGGCCGACGACCTGCCCGGGATCGACGGACAGGGAGACGTCGTTGACCACGGTCTTGTGGCCGTATCGCTTCGTCAGGTGCTGCACTTCGAGCAATGCCATCACGGCCCTCAGTGGATAAATCGCCAGCGGGGGATGGGCCAGAAGACAAAGAACGCCTTGCCGATGAGGTGGGGCTCCTTGACCACGCCCCAGTGCCGGCTGTCGAAACTGTTGGGGCTGTTGTCGCCCATCATGAAATACTCGTCCGGGCCGAGCCGGAACGCCTTCCGCACGCCGAACGTCACGTCCTGATGCGGGTAGGTGTAGTAGATGTCGCGCCAGAGGCGCACGTCGCGGACGACGGCGCCGGCGGCTTCGACGCCGAATGCGACCCCGCTCGTGTGGCGGCGGGTTCGCCGGACCTTTGCCGCCACTGCCTCCGACGGCCATTCGATGTCGTGCTGCAGCAGCGTCCGGCCGTCGATCTTCAGGGTCAGGCGGGCGTCGACGTTCGTGAATTCGAGGTGATGCTCGCCGGTGGCCCGGAACGGCGCGGTCCCCAGCTCCATGTCGTTGCATCCCAGTCGCGCGTACCCCGACTCACCCAGGGGGAGCGAGGCGCGGTACTTGTTGCCGTTCTCGCTGATTCTTGCCGTGAGCCGGCCTTTGCCCTCGACGTGTTGGAACCGGAATGCGACGCGGACGTCCCCCACGACGTTGAGCTGCTCGTCGCCTTTGCGCCGGTACGTGGTCCGCAGATCCGTGGCCACCCAGTCGACGATCGGCTCCGCGTAATGGAGCTCGGCCGGAGCGCCCGGCACCCTCGCGCGAAACGTGGCGACATTGTTCTCCACGGTCACAGGACCGGTCCGGGCCCACACGTCCCCCAGTCCCTGGCTCTCTGCCTCCAGCAGCTCATCGTTCGAGACGGGGACGAGCATGGCGTCGAGCACGGCGTCCGGCTTGCGGCAGATGCGTCCGTTGATGAACACGTCCCCGTTCCGGATCTCGATCTCCTGGCCGGGGAGGCCGACGAGCCGCTTCACGTAGTTGACGTACTCCGGGCTGTTCTCGTAGCGGATCGTGCCGTTCTCGTTCCTGTGGACGGGCGCGGGCAGTGGGGCCCCCGAGCCGAGGATCACGCCCCCGTTCCGGCGGTAATAGTTGATCCGTTTCTCGTCGATTTTGAAAACGACGATGTCCCATCGCTCCGGCGGATGCAGGTCGAACCGGAACTTGTTGACCAGGATGCGGTCGCCGTGCGTCTCGCTGCCCAGCAGGGTCGGCTCCATCGACGAGGTGGGGATGCGGAACGCCTCGACGCCGTAGTGCCGGATGATCATGGCCAGGACGAACGCGATGGCCAGGCTCTCGGCGTATTCGCGGATGGTCAGGCGCGTCAGCTTCATATCGGCGTCCAACCCGTTTGTCTTGAGGCCCCGCCGGCGGCAGAGCTCCCGGCGAGCCGGTCGAGCCATTATAGCCGCCCGCGCCCGCCGCTTCAATCCGCAGTGTGCGGGCGAGACTTGAACGCGGGCTCGTTTGCATATACAGTGCGTCTCACTCCTGAGGAGATCGCGATGTCTGACCGACCGAACGTGGTGTTCATCCTGACCGACGACCAGGGGCCGTGGGCGATGGGCTGCGCGGGGAACCCGGAGATCCGGACGCCGAACCTCGACCGCCTCGCGGAGGAGGGGACCCGGTTCGCGAACTT
>JAWODX010000397.1:0-4221 GCA_046483085.1 Planctomycetota bacterium | reverse complement strand
CCATGTTTCTGCTGTTCGGGCGTAACCGCTTCGGAGGCTATATCAGGGCGCGGCGAACCGGAGATGCGGCACTGACCGACTTCGTCGACCGCGAACAGCGAGGGGCTGGCGGAGTTCTTGCGAGAGGCCTGGCCCCGGATCCGCGAGGCCCATTCGGAAGCGCAGTTGGTCGTTTGCGGGGGCGTCTGCCGGTACTTCAAGGGAGATGAGGCCCAGGGAATGCGGCTCCTCGGGGTGGTTCCCGACCTGTCGAAACAGTACGCGCGGGCCGACGTGGTGATCAGCCCGGTGACGTTCGGCGGCGGTATCAAGATTAAATGCGCGGAGGCGTTCGGGTACGGCAAGGCGTGCGTGCTGACCGAGCATAGCACGGTCGGCTACGAAGATGGGCGTGGGCGCGCGTATCGGGCCGCGGCACACTGGGAGCAGTTCGCCCGCGAAGTCAACGACCTGCTCGCCCAGCCCGACGACAGGCGCGAGCTCGGCCGTGCCGCCCGCGAGTATGCGATAACTCACTTCTCGCCCGAAGCCGCCGTCCAGGAGCTCGCGGCCGCCGTCCGGCGCCGGCTTCCAGACGCCTCGCCCGCCAGTCCGGAGAGTCAGACATGAACATCCTGCTCACCGCCAGGGGCCCGCGCCTGACCGACATCATCGGCCAGCTCGCCCGAGACCTGGGCAACGAGGCCGACGTCAGGGCTCTGGCGTTCTACGGAGCCACCCACAAGCGGCTGCGCGATCAGGGCATCAAGACCTACGACCCCGCCGTGCTGGGCGACGTCGGCCTTCGGCAGTGCCGCGACGCCCTCGCCGGACACACCACGGGCGAAGGAACGGGCTTCCGGTACAAGGGCATCCCGCTCCTCGACCGGACCCATTTCGAGCGGCGGCGGGCCGAAATCGAGGGCCGGTCCGCGACACCCGAGCACTTCGTGCGGCGCGCTCTGCGAACGGCCGGGGCGATGGACACGATCCTCGCCGAGTTCGAGCCCGATCTCGTCACCGTGTGGAACGGCTGCATCCTGGAGGCCCGCATCTGCTCCGAGCTCGGCCAGCGGGCCGGGGCTGAGGTCCGCTACTGCGAGCGCGGCTTGCTGCCGAATTCGCTCGTGATCGATCCGAAGGGGGTGAACGCCCAAAGCGTGCTGTGCACGGACGCCTGGGACGAGATCGCGGCCGCCGACGTCCGCGAGTCCGACGCCAAACGCATCCGGGCGTTCGTGCGCGAACTGACGCGGAGCGGGAAGAGCGTCGTGGATCAGCCCGACCGATGCGCTCCGGACGCACTCCGGCGCCGGCTCGGCCTGCCCGACCACTCGCGCCTCGTTCTGCTCCCGGCCCAGATCGACTGGGATACGAACATCGTCTACAACTCCCCCCACTTCGACACGAACGCCGAGGTGCTCTCAGCACTGATGCCGGTCGTCGAGGACACCGAAGACGTCTACGTGATCTTCAAGCCGCACCCCGAGGAGCCGGCTTCCTTCGATTTCGAAGGGCTGCTCGGCGACCGCGGCAGAATGGTCACTCGCGTCAATCTCCACTCGCTGATCGACGCCGCCGACGCGGTCGTCGTGAGGAACTCCACCGTCGGCCTCGAAGCAGCCCTCCACCAAAAACCCGTCGTCGTGCTCGGGCGGGCGCTCTACTCGCACAAGGGATTCACGTACGACCTGCCGGAGCGCGACGGGCTCGACACGGTCCTCGCCCGCGCGCTCCGGGAGCAGTTCAGCGACGAGATGACCCGCCGGCTCGAACAGTTTCTCATCCACCTCACCCGGAACTACCTCTACTTCCTGAACGGGCACGAGGTCTTTCCGGGCAGCAACACCCGTTTGGTTGCACGGCTCATCGAGTCCGCCCGCCAAGCGCAGACCGAGTACCCGGTCGCCACCCCGTTCCGGCCCGCACTTCGGCACTCGCTGGAGCAGGTCGAGACACAGTGCGCCAGGGCCCGGGCCGCGCTCCACGCCGTCCGCGAGATGAAGGCTCGGAACCCGCAGCAGGCGCTGCTCATCCAGGCGTGCGACCACCACCGCTTCCTCCGCGCCCTGCGGCACGTCGCGCGCTCCGGCATCGCCGACCGCTACACCGTGCTCGCACGCTCGCCGCGCGACCGCGCCGCGATCCGGAGCGTCGACGGTGTCGCCGGGCTCGGGTCCTCCATTGCCGCCGGGATCCGGGAAACGCTCAAGGCGCGGTTCGGCGCACACGATGTCGTGATCTTTGTCACCAACGATTCCGAAAAGGTCTCCGCAAAAGTGCGCTGGACCCGCCGGCTGCTCGCCGGCGTCCCCTGCCTCATCGTCGAACGAGGACTCGCCGACGCCCTTAACCTGCCGCCGGGCAGGCCGGACCGCGACGGAGACGACGAGGAAGGCCCGAACACTGACAAGGCTCACGCCGGAGGCGACTGAAATGGCACCCGCACGCCCCAACATGCTGTCCCGCTTCCTCCGCCGTCTCGCACGCCGCCTGCAGCGGATGCGGTTCCACTTCCTCTTCCAACGGCACATCGCCGAGCTGCGCCGGCTTCGCCGCGCCCAGGCCGGCCGCCGCTGCTTCATCATCGGCAACGGCCCGAGCCTCAACAAGCTCGACCTGCCGCCGCTCCGCCACGAAATCACCTTCGGCACCAACGCCATCTTCCTGAACTACGACCGGATGGGCTTCGAGCCGACGTACTACTGCGCCTACGACCCGCCCCTGATCGAGGACCGCGCCGACGAGATCAACGCCCTGACCGGCAGCACCCGCTTCTTCCCCCAGGACCTCGTCTACTGCATCAAGCCGGCGCCGGGCGTCGTTTACGTGCCCTTCCACTACACGGCCGAAGAGCCGGAACCGCGGTTCTCCACCGACGCCGGCAAGGTGGTCTACCTCGACGCCAGCGTGACCCTCATGTGCCTCCAGCTCGCCTATCACTTCGGCTGCGACCCGGTCTACCTGATCGGCATGGACCACAACTTCACGCGGCCGCACGACGGCGACGGCGCCGCGGTCTCCGACGGCGCCGACCCCGACCACTTCAGCTCCGACTACATCGGGGCGGGCAAGCGGTTCAATCCGTACCGGCCCGATCGGGTCGAAGACTCCTTCCGGCTCGCACGCGAGGCGTTCGAGGCCGACGGCCGGCGGGTCTTCAACGCGACCGCCGGCGGCAAGCTCGAAGTATTCGAACGCCGCGACTACGACGACGCCAGAAAAGGTGCCAGGCACCTTTTATAATGCCGCGAGACGTAAAAGGTGCCAGGCACCTTTTATAGACGACGTGATATGCCCGACCGACTGATCCGAATCGGATACGACGCCAGCCCGGTGCGCGGCGCCCGCACCGGCGTCGAACATTACACCGTCCGGCTGCTCGAGGCGCTGCGTGAGGTCGACGGCGTCGAGGTCGTCGCGTTCTCCGACCACGTCGCTCCCGAACTGTCGGCCGTGACCGTGCGTCCGTCGCCGTTGCCGCTCTTCCTCTGGCGCCAGCTCGTCCTGCCGGGTCTGGTTCAAGAGGTCGGCTGCACGAGTTTCCACTCGACGGTCACCGCGATGTCGCTGCGGCTCGGCGTCCCCGTCACCGTGATGCTTCATGACTTCTCGTGGCAGGTCGTCGCCGACTGCTACCCGGCGACGGCGCGGCTCAAGCAATGGATCTGGTTCCGGCTCGCCGCGCGGCGCGCTGAGCGGTTCGTCGCCGTGTCAGAGGCGACCCGCCGGGACGTGATCGAGCGGTACCCGCGCCTGGCCGACCGCGTCGTCGCGATCCGGAGCGGCCCGGTCGCCGCGCGTCTGCCGGAGCCGGACGCCGCCGTGCAGGCCGAGCTGCGCGAGCGGTTCGGCATCCCCGGCCGGTTCGTCCTCGCCGTCGGCCGCGTCGAGAAGCGCAAGAACCCCGTCACCGTCATCCGCGCGTTCGGGGCGGCGACGAGCGCGGCCGATCTGTCCGACGTGCAGCTCGTGTTCGCCGGCCCGGCCGGGAACGCGCAGGCCGACGCGGCCGAGACGGCCCGGCGGCTCGGCGTCGCCGGGCGCGTCGTGTTCTGCTCCTACGTGGGCGACGAGCTGGCCCAGCTCTATGACGCAGCCGAGCTGCTCGTCTATGCGTCGCTCGACGAGGGGTTCGGGCATCCGCCGTTCGAGGCGATCTCGTTCGGCACGCCCGTCGTCGCATCGGACGTCCCCGCGGTCCGCGAGGTGCTCGACGGCGGGCGGGACGAGCTCCCCCCC
>JAWODX010000194.1:0-9882 GCA_046483085.1 Planctomycetota bacterium | reverse complement strand
ATCCTCCGCAATCACGGCTCAACACGCGCGCAGTTTCACGGCTCACGTGAGCCGTCAGACTGTACGCTTTCTGCGGGGCATGATCTCAATATGCCGAAGATCGCTCCCGGACATCCTCCGCAATGGCGGCTCAACACGCGCGCAGTTTCACGGCTCACGTGAGCCATCAGACTGTACGTATTCTCGGGGCGAGGACCTCAGAATGAACCGATCGCGGACTAAAACTGGACGAGATACGACGGCCGGGGGATAATGGATGGTAAGGCGTTCACACATCGGTAGCCCATCCAGGAGATCCGCGATGCGAAAGACCGTGTATCTCTTCGTCTCCCTGCTCCTCGTCGCGATCGTCGCCGGCTGCCGCTCGGAGCCCGAGCCCAAGAAGTACGACGCTCCGCTGGCGCCGGGCGAGCCGGCGCTGAGGAAGATCACGGACCCGCTGGCCGTGCCGGACTTCACGCCGGCCTGCCGGGATACCGGCCGGCTCCGCGGGGCGGTCGAGAACAGCCTGAACTTCCTCGGCAAGCCGTCGAGCCGCGACCGGTTCCCCGACGGCCCGATCACCCACCGGCGGGTGGTCGTGAGCCTGGAGGAATTTCTCAAGGTGCTCGACGCCGACCTCTCGCCGTCCCTGATGAACGCCTACCTGCGCAAGCGGTTCGATGTCTACACCTCGGTCGGTTGTGACGGCGAAGGCACGGTCCTGTTCACGGGCTACTACACACCCATCTTCCGGGCGTCGATGAGCCGCACGTCCACGTTCAGGTACCCGCTGTACAAGCCGCCGGAAGGCCTGAAGAAGCTTCCGAACGGGGACCCGGCGTCGCCGATGCCCGATCGCCGCGCCATCGAGAGCCGGCGCCTGTACGAGGGGAACGAGCTGGTCTGGCTGGCCGATCCGTTCGAGGCATACGTCGCCCACGTGCAGGGCTCGGCGCGGCTTCGGCTGCCGGACGGCGAGGAGGTCACCGTCGGCTACGCGGCGAACAACGGGCACGATTACAAGAGCCTTCGGCAGGCGATGGTGGACGACGGGGTGATCGGGCCGGGGGCCGGGCTGAAGACGATGCTGGAGTACTTCCGCGCCCACCCCGACAAGGTGCGGGAATACCCGTGGCGCAACCCGCGCTACATCTTCTTCCGGATCGTGCCCGACGACAGCCCCCGCGGCTGCATCAACGAGCCGGTCATCCCGATGCGGAGCATCGCGACCGACAAGTCGATCTTCCCCCCGGCGGCGCTCACGTTCTTCCGGGCCGACCTGCCGCAGCTCGACGAAGGCCGGGTGGTCGTCGCGCCGTACGCCGGGTTCGCGCTGGACCAGGACGCAGGCGGTGCGATCCGCGCCCCGGGGCGGTGCGACGTGTACATGGGCCTGGGCAAGGACGCAGGGCGGCTGGCCGGCCGGGCCAAACACGAGGGCCGGCTCTACTACCTCGTCGTCAAGCAATAGCCCGCGCGCGGCCGCCCTGCGCGGCCGCACCCGATCGCGCCTACATCTCCCACACCGCGCCGTCGAGGCCCAGGTTCTGAAGTCGCTTCTTCGCCACCGCCCGCCATCCCCTGGGGACGACGACGGTGAAGCCGGCCGCGTGCTGCCGGGCGAAGCGCGAGAACAGGTTGAGCTTGTCGGCCGTGCAGGGCTCGTAGAGCGAATCGTCGGTCTCGACCTCGAAGAGTTCGAGCCGGCCGCCGTCCGCCGTCACGTCCGGCGCGAACCCCTCGCCGTTCCGCCGCCAGACGATCCGTCCCGGCTCCGGGTACCCCTCGAGCTCCGCCTTGACCTGGAGGAAGCCGTTCAGCTCGAGGGTCAGCGCCACCATCTTGACCATCTCGTCGTGATCTGCCGCCACATGCCGTTCGATCATTGTCGTTCTCCTCTTGTCGTCGGGGCTGTACCCGCAGGGCGGGCCCCATGCGCCGCCCGTCGACCGGAATGCTAAGCCGCCGCGCTAGCACGTGGCGAGGGACCGGCAAGCATTCTGCAAATCCTTGCCCCCGGCCGGCCGCGGGCCTCTCAACCGAAACTCACGCCCCCCTCAACAAACCGCCACAGCGGGCGGGTCTACTGGGGCCGCGCTTGAGACGAGCCCGCCGGCGGCCGGCGGCGCTCGAACCTGACCGAGCCGGTGGTGCCACACTGCGAGCCCGGAGGGAGGGGTGGGTCAACGGATTATGGTTATCGCATCAGGCGACACGTACCGATCCGCTTCCGCTCTTGAGGAGGCGGCTTGCAGCCTTCCCGCCTCGCGCGGGCTACCGCCTGCCAGGCTGCTACATGTCCCCCTGATCCTCCCGCGCCGGGAGCATCATGCCGATTTCCCACCTGGGAAATCAACATGATGCCACGAGGCTCAACTCGCGGACTGGACGCGTCCGTCGCAACCATAAGATTTTGACGCACCCGGAGGGAGACCCCGATGAGCTGCCCTGTCTGCGGCGCCCTGGTGCTGGCGGTCGTTATCCTCTTCTCGGCGGCCCCCTCGATTCTTTCCGGCCTGTCCGCGTGCGCCGAGGCGCTCCTAGGCGACGGGAAGACCCGGGACCGATTCGGCAGGTTCCTGCTGCGCTCGTCCGGGCTGCTCTGAGGGGCGCCGGGCGCCGTCCGTCCAGACCGCGCCCGATGGCCCAGGGAAGTGCTTCCCTGCGCGCTGCGGCCACATTGGCCGGGGCCGACAGGCGTCGTCCGTTCCGACCGCACGCCTGAAAAAGTGCTTGCGTATCCAGTCGCTCCGGGGTAATCTTCACTTGTCAAGAGGCCGTGTTTGCTTTCCTTTTTGGAGGTTGGGCCATGTTCAGAGTGTTGTTGGCGCTGTTGATTGCCGTGGGGCTGACGTTCTCGGTCGCCGGCTGTGAGAGCAAGAAGGAGAAGGACAAAGAGAAAATCGAGCAGAAGGAGAAGGAAGCCGAGAAGGAGGGCGAGGAGCTGAAGAAGGAGGGCGAGGGAGAGGTCAAAGAGCTCAAGAAAGAAGGCGAAGGCGCCCTGGAAGAGGGCAAGAAAGAGGCCGAGGAGGCCGTCAAGGGCATCCTCGAGTAACCCGAGCGAAGAGCAGGACGAGCCGCTCTCGAGCCCGGACGGCCGGCGGGACCGGCGGGTGATTCGACCCCCGTCGCGGTGGCCGGGAGAGAGTGTCGCAGACGAGCGGGGTCTCGCGGCCGTCGCACCGGGCGGCGAGACCTCGCCCGTCGATTCCCTCGGCCGGGCGTCTTGTCCGCGACGGCCACCCGGCCTGTGATCCCCGACGATGATCGCCGCGCACGCCCTCGGGCGTGCCTGGCTTCTCACAACCCGCCGGATGGAGAACAGATGAGCGACGTCCGCGTCCGCATCGCCCCCAGCCCGACCGGCCCGCCGCACGTCGGCACCGCATACATCGGCCTCTTCGACTACGCGTTCGCCCGCCACGCCGGCGGGACGTTCGTCCTCCGCATCGAGGACACCGACCGGGAGCGGTCGTCGAAGGAATCCGAAGAGGCCATCCTCCGGGCCCTGCGCTGGATCGGTCTCGAACACGACGAAGGCCCGGACGTCGGCGGGCCCTGCGGCCCGTACCGGCAGTCCGAACGAACGGAACTCTACAAGGAGCACGCCCGGAAGCTGGTCGAGGGCGGGCACGCCTACTACTGCTTCTGCACCCCCGAACGGCTGGCGCAGATGCGGAAGGATCAGCAGAAGCGGAAGCAGCCGCCGATGTACGACGGGACCTGCCGCGACCTCCCCGGCGAGGAGGTCCGGCGGCGGCTCGACGCCGGCGAACCCGCGGTCGTCCGGCTCCGCGTCCCCGAAGAGGGCGAGACCTCCTACGTCGACCTCGTCCGGAAGAAGGGCGAGCCGGTCGTCTTCCAGAACCGCCACATCGACGACCAGATCCTCCTCAAGTCCGACGGCTTCCCGACCTACCACCTCGCGAACGTCGTCGACGACCACCTGATGGGGATCACCCACGTCATCCGCGCCGAAGAGTGGGTCAACTCGACCCCCAAGCACATCCTGCTCTACCGGGCGTTCGGCTGGGACCCGCCGGCCTTCGCCCACATGCCGCTGCTCCGCAACCCCGACAAGTCGAAGATCAGCAAGCGGAAGAACCACACCTCGCTCGACTGGTATCGCGAACAGGGCTTCCTGCCCGAGGCCATGCTCAATTTCCTCGCCCTCATGGGGTTCTCGAGCGAAGAGGGCGACGAGGTCTTCGACCTCGAGACCATGGTCCGCGAGTTCTCCTGGGACCGCGTCAAGACCTCCCAGCCCATCTTCGACGTCGACAAGCTCGAATGGCTCAACGGCGTCTACATCCGGGACCTGCCCGTCGACGAGCTCATCGACCGCCTGCGCCCCTTCGCCGAGGAGGGCCGCCTCGGCCACGACGACAAGACGCGCAAGATGGTCGAGATCATCCAGGAGCGGCTCAAGACCCTCGCCGAGTTCGACCGCTGGACCTGGTTCTTCTTCACCGACGACCTCGACTACGACCTCGACACCCTCGTCCCCAGGAAGACCACCCCGGCGGAGACCGAAACGATCCTCCGCGCCGCCGTCCAGGCCTACCAGGACGCCGACGACTGGACGACCGGGCCGCTCGAACAGATCGGCCGCGACCTCTGCGAGCAGCTCGGCTTCAAGGTCCGCCAGGTCTTCATGATCCTCCGCGTCGCCGTCACCGGCAGCACCCAGTCGCCCCCGCTCTTCGAATCGATGGAGATCCTCGGCAAGCCGCGCTCGCTGGAACGACTCCGCGAGGGGCTCGACCGGGCCGTCGAGCCGGCGGGCTTCGGGAAAGCGGATCGGGCGCCGAATTGACAGGACGGGGAAAATGGATACAATAATTGCGTTTCGGCCGGCCAACTGAAAGGGGCCCGATGGAAGGGAATGCGTCGCAGTTGACCACCGCGGTGCAGGAAGGGGTCACGGTCGTTCACTTCGCCGACACGAAAGTGATCGACCAGCGGAACATCAACCAGATCGGCGCCGAGCTGGACGAGATGGTTGACGAGGGCGGCGTCCGAAAGATGCTCATCAACATGGAAAACGTGCGCTACCTCTCGAGCGCCGTGCTCGGCAAGCTGATCTCGCTGCACAAGAAGCTGTTGACGAACAGCGGCGAGCTCCGGCTCTGTTGCATCGCCGCGCCGATTTTCGAGGTGTTCGAAATCACCCGGCTCGACCGGGTGTTCAACATACACGAAAGCGAAGACGGGGCGCTGGCGGCCTTCGGCGGCGAGTGACCCTCCCGCGCGCCCTTAGCTCAATTTGGCAGAGCATCTGACTCTTAATCAGAGGGTTCCAGGTTCGAGTCCTGGAGGGCGTACCAGCAAGTGACTGGGCGGCAGCCACGACCGGCTGTCGCCCGTTCTTCTAGACCGCCAATATCCCCGGTCCGGCCGCCTGGGGGCCCCTCGAACCACGTGTCGGATCGCGAAGAAGCCCGAAGGGGCCGGCGGCCCTCATGTCTGCCCACAAGATGGTCGGGGGACACGATCGGAACGGCTTCGCCTTCCGGTCATGTCCCCCAGCCCCGCGTCCGGCTCCGGGCACCATTTCGCATTGCGGTCTGGTGCTGGAGATCGCGGGCGGCGCCGGACCCGGGGGACAGGTGCCGGCCTGGCAGGCCGGAGCCCGCGTGACGGCGAAGGCTGCAAGCTACTTCCGCGGGAGCGGAAGTGGATCGGTACGTGCCCCCCGACGCAACGTGGCCAGAATCCGTTGATGCACCCGCGTCTTTGATTCGACAGACAGCGATTCCGCAAAGCTCTCTCTTGGGAGGCGATAACGCGCGTTGCTGAGGGGGTTTCGATTCGACAGAATGAATCCTTGACAAATCGGACGCCGCGGTGTAGATAAGGGATAAGGGAGGGTGTTTCGCAACCAGGTATCGGAAGCCGGTAGGGCGAGAACCATGAGAGCCGTGCTCGCTGCATCTGTCGTCGCGGCAGTGCTCGCGTTCGGCGCCGGTGCCGACGCCGCGCCGCCCGCTGTCGGCACCCTGGACCTCGGGGCGCCCGTCTTCACCGGCCAGACCGCCCGCATGGACCTGCTCCTCACGTTCGAGAGCGGGAACCCGGCCGACACGATCGAGCTGATCGAGCCGAGCGTCTACGGCAGCGACCTCGGCTCGGGGCCCCTGCTGAATCCACTCGACCCGGCGTTCGGGCGGTTCGGGTTCGACCTCGGGCCCGACCTGACCACCCGGAACTGGCAGGAGCTCGACCCGATGGGCGGCGGCCTGTCCCTGTTCCTGGAGATGGTGGCGACGGACCCGGCCGCTCCCCTCCCGCTCGCACCGGGCTCGACCTACGACGTGGGGACCCTGCTCCTCGACCTCACGGGCATCCCGGCGGGCTCGCCCGTCACGGTCACCCTCGCCGACGGCACCATCCCGCTGACCAATACGGACCTGGCCGGCGCCGTCGACGGCGTCGCCACCTCGTTCGCCCCGGGGACCAACAACGACGACACCGACCCGGCGTGGCTGGTCTTCGCCGACCCCGACGGGGTGACGTTCCAGGCGCCGGGCGGCCTGCCCGATGGCGAGCCCATTCCGGAACCCGCCGCCTTCCTCATCCTCGCCCTCGGTCTCGGGAGCCTCTCTACGCGAGCTCATCACCGCCGCTGACGCGCGAAGACCCTCTCCCAGACATGCCACCGCTCTGAAGGCCGGCAATCACCCGGCCATCGCTCGCCGATCTGGGCGATCCTGCCTCGTAACGGAAGGAGAGGCCCCGACGTGCCGGGCTTCTACGGTCCTGGTGCAGGGTGAGTCGGTCGGTCCCCACAGGCCGGCTGTCCGCCGTGCCGCACCCGGCCCCGGGCAGGCCAAAGCATAGCAGAGGGAGACCGTCGATTTGCGACCGTTATGTGGCCGGCAGAGAGGCGAAGTACTTCATTACCTTGAGCCGGCCGAGAGCCCACAACGCCCCGTTGATCTCCATCTTGTGGGCCCGGACAAACTCGACGACCCCCATCCCCTCTTCCATGTGGAGGTTGAGCCGGTTGACGGCGTCGGCGACGTCCTGGAAGCTGTAGGCGGTCTTCCAGTCCCAGCTCAGGCTGAAGTCCGGAATCAGTTTCCGCCAGTCGTTCGGCAAGGGGCCCACGATATCAACGGGGGATATCGCGGTGCCGTAGGAGTGGCCGAACTGCCGGTCGGTGCCGACGGAAATCTGGGCCGACGCGTGCCCGAAGGACGCCGTCACGCCCGAGCTCTTCCCGCCGCCGGGATTGAACACGTTGTAGCCCACCCCCGTGGAGAGGGTGAACTGGCCGATCTCGGGGACCATCGCCCCGGTGAAGGTGGCTGCCATGGACTGGTAGCCCATCGAAATCGCCGTGGAGAACGTCCAGGCAACGCTGCCGCTCCACGTGCCGCTCTTGATGTCGTACGAGGCCTCGGTGCTGGCACCCACCCCCAGCGTCCCGAAACTCCCCTGCGCAAAACCGATCGACAGCTCGACCGTTCCGTTGGTCAGCACGTTGTTGTTGTACAGCTTCCCCTGCTCCTGGAGGGTCATGTAGGCGTCGAGCGTCCGCGAGAGGTTGACCGCGGTGATCACCGAGCTCCAGATCCCGATGCCGTGAGCCAGCCCCAGGAAGATGCCGAAGTGCCCGTTGGGATCGGCGTACGTCGTCGGGTCCGCGTTCGCGTACAGGTATTTGTTCAGGGTGATTGGCTCGTGCAGGTTGCCCGCCATCGGATCCACGCTGAGGAAGCGTCCGGCGTCGGTGTCGAGGTAGCGGCTGCGGAGGTAGTACAGGCCGCTGGCCGCGTCGTACTGCTGGCCGTTATAAAGGAAGGCGTTGTCGGTCGCGCCGGTCGATGCCGTCAGCCTGCCGCCGGCCGTATAGTCATACGTGTCGGTGACGGCCTCCGCCCCGTCGGTCAGCAGCCGGGTCGAGTTCTGGCCGTCGTAGTGGTAGTAGCTGGTCTGTCCGCCGCGGTCCTGGCTGATGCGGCGGAAGCCGTAGACGTAGGAGGCCTTGACGTTGCCCGCGTCGTCGAGCTCGGCGAGGACCTGGAACGTGCGGCGGTTGGCGTCGATGACGTATCGCGTCCGCACGCCATCGACGGTCTTGGCGACGCGATGGCCTTCCGCGTCGTAGGTGTACCCGATCACCGTGCCGCCCGCCGTCACCGTGCGGATCATCCGGTTGTGGACGTCGTACTCGTGCGTCGTGGTCCCGGCGGCGTCGGTGGTCGAGAGCATGTTGCCGTTGGCGTCGTAGGTATACGTCGTGGTTCCTGCGGGGCTCGTGACGGTGGTCAGCCGATCATTCGCGTCGTAGTCGTAGGTCGTGACCCCCTCGGACGAGTGCGTCTCGCGGATGCGGTTGCCGACCGGGTCGTATTCATAGTCGATCGCGTAGTCGTCGCCGGCGGGGTCGGACACCGCCTCGCGGATCAGGCGATGGAGGTCGTCGTAGGTGTACGTGACGGTCCGCCCGTCGTGTTCGGTGACGGTCATGCTCGTGCCGTCCGGGGCGTAGCTGTAGGTGTAGCCGGAGAGGACCGTGCCGTCGGCGGCGGCGTTGACGACCTCGACGATCTGGCCGAGCTCGTCGGCGGTCGTCGTGGCCGTCGTCCCGTTCGGGTACGTCACCGTCGTGGTCCGCCCCGCGTTCTCATAGGTCGTCACCCGGCCGAGCGGGTCGGTGACGGTCTTGATCGAGCCGAGTGCGTCGGCGGTGTAGCTCGTGGTTCCAGCCGGGCTGGTGACCGAGACGAACTCGCCCCCGGCGTTGTAGCCGTAAGAGACCTCGGTTCCGTCCGGCTGGACGACGCGCAGGAGCCGATTGCCCTCGTCGTACTCGTACCGGGTGGTCCCGCGGGCGTCGACGACGGTGTCGGGCGTCCCGTCATCGCGGTAGGTTCGGACGACCTCCTCGCCGCCGGGCCCGACCTCGCGAACGACCCGGCCCAGCCTGTCGTACTCGTAGGCCATCTCCAGGCCGCGGAAGTCGGTGTGGCGGACCAGGTCGCCGTTGTCGTCGTACACGAAGCTCTCCGACATGCCCATCGGCAGCGTGTGGCGGACCATCCGGCCCTCGTTGTCGTACTCCCACCGCGTGGTATGCCCGTTCGCGTCGGTCTGCGAGATGCGGTTGCCCAGCTCGTCGTAGGTGTAGCTGGTCACGTTGCCCAGGTCGTCGGTCACCGCCACGGTCCGTCCCAGAGGGTCGTAGCCGTATGTGACCGTCCGTCCGTTTGCGTCGGCGGCCGAGGTGATCTGCCCGGCGGGGTCGTAGACCGTATCGGTCGTTCGCCCGTCGGGCAGGGCCGAGCCGGTCGGGCGGTTCATCGCGTCGTACTCGGTCGCGCTGACTTCGCCGTTCGGATCCGTGGACCCGATCGGGTTGCCGTTCGCGTCGTACGTGTACTCGATCCGGTTGCCCTCGGGATCGACCATGGCCGTCATCCGCGGCTGGCTGCCCAGCTTCCTGAACACCACCGGGTCGGGACAGTAGATCGTGCCGGCGTCGTACTCGAACTCGGTCCGATTGCCCTCTCCGTCCTCGCGGGCGATCTCACGCCCGACCGCGTCGAAGACCGTCTCCGTCACCACGCCGCCCGGGCCGATCGTGCGCACCCGGCGGTTCAGGGCGTCGTACTCGTACCGCGTCGTCTTCCCCAGGCGGTTCGTGATGCTCGTCACGTTCCCCTCGGCGTCGTACGTGTAGAACTCCTCGGAGCCGTCGCTGTGGATCGCCCGCGTCCGGTTCCCCCGGGCGTCCCGCTCGTAGCGGACCCACTCGCCGGCGACGTTGACGGCCTAGGCGAGCTCGCCCGTCGAACCCCAGGCCCGGCTTGTCACGTTGCCGTAGCTGTCGATCGTCTGGGTCCGGCGCCCGTTCGCGTCGTAGCGGTACTGCGTCGTGACGTCGTGCACCAC
>JAWODX010000595.1:0-2953 GCA_046483085.1 Planctomycetota bacterium | reverse complement strand
GGCGGGCTACGGCCTGCCAGGCCGCTACATGTCCCCCCGATCCTCCCGCGCCGGGAGCATCATGCTGATTTCCCACCTGGGAAATCAGCATGATGCCACGAGGCTCAACTCCCGGACTGGACGCGTCCGTCGCAACCATAAGATTTTGACGCACCCGAGGGGCGTCGGTCCGTTTCCTGCGCGATTGCGCTTGCGCTCCGGGCGCCGGTTGCGGCATACTGGAATCGGCAGAGGAAAGGGGTCGGTATGTTTTCGCTGGTCATTCCGACGTACAACGAGGCGGAGAACGTCGGGCCGTGCGTCGAGGCGGTCTGCCGGGCGCTCGAGGGGCGGGAGTTCGAGATCGTGATCGCCGACGACGACTCGCCGGACCGGACGGGGGAGGTGGCCCGCAACCTGGGTAATCCGCGCGTCCGCGTGCTCCGGCGGACCGAGGACCGGGGGCTGGGCCCGGCGGTGATCGACGGGTTCGCGGAGGCCCGGGGCGACCGGCTGGGCGTGATGGACGCCGACCTCCAGCACGACGAGGCCATCCTGCCGCAGATGATCGACGCCCTGGAGACGCACGAGTTCGTGATCGGGTCCCGGGCCGTCGAGGGCGGGGGGTACGGGGACATGTCGGTGCCGCGCCGGCTGGCCAGCCAGGCGGCGGCGGGCCTTGCCCGGGCCCTGCTCGGCGTGCCGCTCGCCGATCCGATGTCCGGCTACTTCGCGCTCCGCCGCGAGGTGTTCGAGCGGGTGCGGTCTCGCCTGGACCCGCGCGGGTACAAGATCATGCTGGAGCTGTTCTGCCTGGCGCAGCCGGGTTCGTACGCGGAGATCGGCTACCGGTTTCGGCCGCGGCGTGCGGGCCGCAGCAAGGTCTCCGGCGCGGTCGCCCGGCAGTACCTCGGCCAGATTTTCGAGCTGCGACGGAAGTTGAGGGAACCGTGATCGTGTGGATCGTCCCGCTCGTCGTCGTGCTGCTCCCGGCGATCGTGCTCTGTGTCTGGATCGTCCGGCGGAACGCCCACCTGTGGCTCCCGTCATACGTGGCGGGCCGGCCGGCCCGGCGGGCGAGGGCCGCGGCACGAGGTCAGGCGGAGGTGGTCGACGTGATGTTCGCGTTCGTGGACCATTTCGAGCCGGTGGTGAAGCCCGGCCAGGACCCGGCCATGAAGGCGAACGCGCTCTTCGACTGGACACGCCGCTACCCGGAGCTTGCCGCCGGGCACCGCGACTCGGATGGCCGCCCGCCCCGCCACACCTGGACGTTCCCGCTGGAAACCTACGACCCCCGGATCCTCGACCAGCTCGTCGAGCTGTGCCGACAGGACCTGGGCGAGATCGAGGTCCACCTGCACCACGACGGCGACACGTCCGAGACGCTCCGGCGCAAGATGGAGGACGGCCTGGGCCGGTTCGCGCGGCACGGCGTGGCAACGGTCGAGGGGGTCGACGGCTACCGGTTCGCGTTCGTGCACGGGAACTGGTGCCTGGACAACTCGCGGGCCGACGGCCGCTGGTGCGGGGTGAACGACGAGCTGATCCTGCTGCGGCAGCTCGGCTGCTTCGCCGACGTGACGTACCCGGCGGCGCCGGACAGCTCGCAGACGCGGAAGATCAACGCCATCTACTATGCCACGGACGACCCGGCCCGGCCGAAGTCCCACGACACGGGCGTCGACGTCGAGGTCGGCCGCCAGCCCACCGGCGACCTGATGATCATCCAGGGCCCGCTCCGCCCCAACGGGTCGGACCGGCGGCTGGGGATCGTCCCGCGGATCGACAACGCGTCGATCACCGGCGCCTACCCGGGCACCCCGGGGCGGGTGGACGGCTGGGTGCGGCTGGGCATCGCGGTCAGGGGCCGGCCCGAGTGGGTGTTCGTCAAGGTCCACTGCCACGGGGCGACCGTGTCGGACCGCGACGCCTGCCTCGGCGAGGGGGCGGACCGGATGTTCCGCCACCTGGAGACCGCCTACGGGGCGGGGGGCTACCGCCTGCATTACGTGACAGCACGCGAGATGTACAACGTGATCAAGGCGGCCGAGGCGGGCGAGTCGGGCGATCCGAACGCCTATCGAGACTTCCGGATCCCCCCGTACGCCTGCATTTCAGCCGGGAAGGGCGGAAATGTATCAAAATGATACATGTCTTCCCGATTCGCATAACAATCTGCGAAACAGTGGCTTACCCCGCTTCCCCCTCCGCCGGGCCGGCTCGGAGAGGGGCGGACCGCCCCCAGACGTTTGACTTTGCGGTGGCCCGGCCTTAGAATTCCGCCCGACACCTGCGGGCCTGCATCCGGGAACCGTTCTTCTCAGCACCGGGGACTTCACGATGGCACTCGAAGACAGGTTCAAGAAGATCGGCACGAACGGGGTGGACTACCGCGGGATTCCGTTCTGGTCCTGGAACGACGAGCTGGATCCGGACGAGCTCGCGCGGCAGGTGCACGAGATGGCGCGGGCGGGGCTCGGCGGCCATTTCATGCACGCCCGCGACGGCCTGATCACCCCCTACATGGGCGATCAGTGGATCGCGTGCATCAAGGCCGCCGTCAAGGCGAGCGAGGCGGCGGGGATCCGGCCCTGGCTCTACGACGAGGACCGCTGGCCGAGCGGCGCGGCCGGCGGCGCCGTCGCCCGGATGGACGACGCCTACAAGGCGCGGCGGCTGGGGTGGGAACTGATCGCGCCCGAGGAGTTCGAGCCTGCCGACAACACCCTCGCCACGTTCCTGCTCGGACCCGAACCCGCCGACGTCCGCCACGTCCCGCCCAAGGCCGTCGCCAGAAAGGCCGAGGCGGACGACGAACTGCTCCATTTCTACGCCGAGACGGTCCGCTGGCGCCGCCGCGAGACCTACACCGACCTGCTCCACCCCGACGCGGTGCAGGCGTTCGTCAAGCACACGTACAACGGCTATCGCAAGGCCCTGCGCCGGCGGTTCAAGACGATCCCCGGGATCT
>JAWODX010000085.1:0-5931 GCA_046483085.1 Planctomycetota bacterium | reverse complement strand
GCCGACGAAGACGAGCCGGCCGTCGCGCGTCACCACGGCGCGCTGCCGCGGCAGATCGCCCAGGCCGGGCAGGAACGATCGCGTCTCGAACTGATAGACGAACGGCACGCGGCTGCCGTTCCGGAGGCGGACGGTGCGGGTGCCGGCGAGCTTCTCCGCCGCCATGTCGGCCGGGAACGGCGCGATGGTCCGCAGGTACTTCCCCGCGCGATTGAACACCGCGATGGCCGCCGACCGATCCATCGTGTGATGGCCCCCGAAACAGTGGATCACGTACAGTTTGCCGTCCGGCCCACAGGCCATCCCGCGAAGGCTCCCCGTCCAGGCCGGGTTGTTGCCGAAGAATTTCTCGAAGGTCGGGGTCAGGCCGAGCGACACCCGGACCCGGAACGGCCCGCCCGTCGCCGGGCGGCCCGCGTCGTCCTTCCCGTCCCAGGCCAGCGACTGCTCGAGCGAGCCGGCCTGCAGCGGCGCCGGCGGGTTCCGGCCGAGCGCCCCGGCAACCAGGTGCCGGACCCCGGCGCCGCCCTGGTCGAGGACGGCGACGGCCACGTCGGTCTCCCGGTCGACGGCGAATTCAATCGTGACGCGCCCGCCGTCGCGAACGGCCGTCGGTTTCCGCGTGAAGCGGGGCGCGGCGGCAAGGGCGGACGACACGAACAGGAGGGCGGCGGCCGGGGCGGCACCCAGCGCAGGCGACAGTCGCATCATGGAGGTCTTCCTCATCGGCTGGCCGGTCTGCCGCTATTCTATCCCCTTCGCCCCCGCCGCGCAAATCCCCCGATCCGGCGTGGCCCCGCGGGGTCACTTCGCCGTGATGCGGCCCACCGCCTCGGCAGCGGCGACGCCGTAGCCCTCGGCCCCCGGGAACGCCGGCAGCGGAGGCTCGGCCATGAGCGCCACCGCTGCCCACAGAGCCGTCCCGACCAGGCACACACCCCCTGCAGTTCGCATTCTGGTTCCCCCTCCCGACTCGCGGAAGACGACCGCCCGCGGTCCTCGGCCGGCGCGGGCCGGTCACTTGCCCGACCTGAGGGGAATCGTATCCGACTGCTGCCGCGATATCAAGACATCCCGTTGCGCGCCGAAACCGGATGGACGGTTCGACGCTCTCGTGGTAGACTGGGAACCTGTTGCCCGGCCGGTGGCGGAGCCGCCATGAGGTGCGAAGAGCAACCGAAGCAGACGGGCGTGCGCCCGATGGGGAAGCGCATGTCGGTCGTTGGGAGATTGCTCGCCGCCTGCGCCGTGCTGATGACCCCGGGGCCGCTGGCCGCGAAGATCAATCCGAACTTCACCCCGAACCACCTGCTCGACAACTCGGAGCAAGTGCTCGTACTGCGGCTGAAGCCGGCGGACGGACAGGGCGTCGTTCGATCAGCCGTTCGCCGGGGCCTCAAGGGCGAGGAGCCGAAGGCGGCGCCGCTGATCGACCTGCACGCAGCTCCGCAGAAGGCGCACGCCGAGTCGGTCGAGAAGGCGCTCCGCCGCCTGCGAGGCCCGGCCCTGCTCTTCGTGGGGGCCGACGAAGAGGGTGAGGAGTGCGCCTTCCTCCATCTGGCCGGCCGCTGGGTCCGGCTCCAGGCGGGCAAGAAACCCGGCCGCTGGGACATGGAACACATCTCGGTCAATATGGAGGGGACGTGGGCCGGCGGGACCGACATGCTGCTCCGCACGATTGAGCTCCTGCTCGAGCATCCGGCGGTCACCGTGCCGGTGGACGCCGGGTGCGCCTGGGCCGAGCCGCAGAAGATCGGGAAGCTCGGCGGGGTCCACGATCTGGGAGCCGTCGACCTGCTCGGCGACGGCCGCCCGTTCCTCTTCGCCGCCGCCTCGTCGGGCGACCGGCTCTACCGCTGCGACCTTCGGACCGGCAGATACAAGGACGAGACGGACGCCCGCGGGCTCGCCAGCCGATCCCGCGCCGCAGCC
Source organism: Planctomycetota bacterium (assembly GCA_046483085.1). Lineage (GTDB taxonomy): Bacteria > Planctomycetota > PUPC01 > PUPC01 > PUPC01 > JAWODX01. Next base: position 3,999 of record JAWODX010000085.1, on the reverse strand, counting down.
TGGGCGGACTTCGACGGCGACGGCCGGCTCGACCTCGCTTCGTTCGACGGCGAGGCGATCTCGCTCTGGCTGCAGACCGAGACGGGCAAGCTCCGTGCGCCCCGCCGACCGATCCGCCGGCTCCGCGGCTGCCTGGGCCTCGCGCCGCTGGATGTCGGGCGAAGCCGGCCCGCGCTGCTCGTCAGCATGCCCCGGGGGCCGGTCGTTCTCCGCCGGCAGCGGGACGCGAGCTACCGCCCGACCTCCCTGAAACCATCACCGAAGCAGGCGAAGGCGGCGGGGCGGCTCGGCCGGTGCCTGGTGGCGGACTTCGACGGCGATGCGCGCCCCGATCTCCTGCTGCCCGGGTCGGCCGCCGGCCTGTTCTACCGCGGCCGGCCGAAGGGCGCGTTCGCCGCGCCCGTCGGGCTGGAGCTGACCCTTGGGAAGGGGCAGGCGGAGGCATTCGTCGGCGACTGGGATCACGACGGCCGGTTCGACGTGTTCACCGCCGCCGAGGACGGCTGCCGGCTCTGGCAGAACCGCGGCGATCTCGTCTTTCGGGAGACGCTGGGCGTGTCGGGCGAGGTCGCCTACATCTCGAAGCCGGGCGCCATCGGCGGCGGCGTGTGCGACGTCAACAACGACGGCCGGCAGGACCTCCTGATCCTCTATGATGCGATGCTGCCGCAGATATTCTTCAACCGCGGGTTTCGCAGCTTCGGCCATGCACGCGGGCTCAGCGTCGACCGGCTGGAAGCTGCCGGCGGCCGGCCGAATCCCGGGGAACGGGAGCTCCTCGGGGCGCAGGCCGGCCTGGTCCGCGACCTGACCGACGACGGCGCCCAGGACCTGGCCGTCGTGCTGCGGCACCAGGTCCGCAACGAACCGCCGGACGGCGATCCGGGCCCCTGGCGGAGGGGCCCGCGAAACGGTGAGCTCTGGGTCTTCCCGCGCGAGGTCGACGAGGCGTTCGGGTTGGCGCTCCGCGTCGCCCTACCGTCGGACAGGCCGGACGCCGGCCCGCTCGCCGTCACCGGGCGGATCGAAGAGCGGTCGCTGGGCGCGTGGAACGTCCGGCCGGGGGTCGCCGATGCGTTCTTCGGCCGGTTGGAAGCAGGGCCGGTGCGGATCCGCTGGCGAATGCCCGGCGGGGAAGTGCAAGGCCGCTCGGTCGTCGTGGAGAAGCCGGTCCGCGTGCTCATCGGGCCGCGGAAGTAGCCGGAGCTACGGCAGCTTCGGCCGCATGGGGAGCGGGCGGGCGGCCGTCGGTCGGGCGCCGCTCTGGTACATCTCGCGGGTTGACCGGTCCCCCTTCTCGACGTAGGCGCCGTCTTTCATCCAGGCCGACCGGGTGCCGTCGCCGATCTGCCCGCGCCCGTTGTCGCCCCAGACCAGGACCGCGCCGTCCTCGAGGAGCGCCGCAGAATGGGCGCCGCCTCCGTCGATGGCGACGATGTTCTGGAGCGGGCCGTCGCCGTCCGGTGCTTTGACTTCGACCGGCGTGCTGCGGCTGATCTGCGTGCCGTCGCCGAGCTGGCCGCGGTAGTTCCAGCCCCACGCCCGGAGCGTCCCGTCGGCCCCCAGGGCGAGCGAGTGCAGGCCGCCCGCAGCGATCTTCCTCACGCCGTCCAACTCCCTGACCTGCACGGGCCTGTTGCGGTCCGCCGCCCCGTCGCCAAGCTGCCCGAAATGGTTGCAGCCCCAGGCCCACACCGTGCCGTCCTTCCGGAGCGCCATGGTGTGATGCCAGCCGGCGGCGATCGCCTTCACGTCGGCGAGGCCGGGCACGCGGACCGGCGTCCGCCGCGCCTCGTTGGCCCCGTCGCCGAGCTGCCCGTACAGGTTGTCGCCCCAGCACCAGACGGTTCCATCCTCCTTCAGGGCGACGCTGTGCTTGAGGCCGGCGGCGACCGCAAGGACGCCGTCGAGCCCTTCGACGCGGACGGGCGCGTGGCGGTCGGTCGTCGTGCCGTCGCCCAGCCGCCCGTCCATGTTACAGCCCCAGGCGCGGACGGCCCCGTCGCGGCACACCGCCAGCGAGTGATACCCGCCGGCCGCGGCCGCGCGCACGCCGTTCAGGACCCCGTTCCCGCCCGGCCCTCGGACCGGGACGGGCCGCGCCTCTCGCCGGCCCGTCTCTCCGTTGCCGACCTGGCCGTGGCTGTTGTAGCCCCAGGCGAAGAGCCGGCCGTCGCCGCGGACCGCCGTCACGTGCGCCCCGATCGAGCTCAGGGCGACGATGCCGCTCGGGGCCGCGCTCTGAACCGGCACGTTGCTGTCCTTGCCCGTCCCGTCGCCCAGCTCGCCCCGCCAGTTCAGCCCCCAGGCCCAGACCTGCCCGTCGCCCCGGATGCGCAGCGTGTGCCCGCCGCCGCCGGCCACCGGCGCTCGCGCCGGCTCTGTCGCGGCGCATCCGGCGAGAAGAGCGATTCCGAGGAAGGCGGCCGCGATGCAAACACTCTTCCATTTGCTCATTCCGGTTCTCCCGATTCGGGCGGCTGACCGTTCGATCACCATTTCGTCTCCGGCGACTCGGGTGTCTTCGGGACTTTCGCCGCGCGTTCGACCAGCGTGTCGGCCAGCTCGTTCACGTAGTACTCGATGTACGTATAGCCCCGGTGCCGGTCGTTCTCGGACGCGCCTTTCGGCACCGTCTTCGTCGCGTCGCCCGGGTCCTTCGGGTCCAGGCCGTGTAAGGCCTCCCACTCGTCGGGCATGCCGTCGTCATCCGAGTCCGTGGGCGGGCGGCCGGGGGTGAGGCCCTGCATCAGCCCGGTCGGCGGCACCTGCCGGCCCCAGTAGCCGGTGCCCGTGCGGACCTCGCGGACGGTGCGCTTGGTCACCGCGTCGCGGGGCAGGCAGCCCGCCTTTCTGAGCACCAGCTTGTACGCCTCTTTCGCCGGGTGCGTGGTGACCGGCGGCACGGGCCAGGGCTCGTCGACCTTGCACTTCGGGCGGGCCTTCACCGCCTGCTCGAGCTTGGGATCATAGTCGGCGTGCCGACCCAGGCGCGCCCAGTAGTTGCCCTTGCCGTACGTCCGGGCGTTCTGCCAGTCGGCGATGCCCGGGTCGGCGCGGTTGGGCGGCGGCAGCCAGGGCCGGATGCCGATCGGCCCCGCGGGCCCGTCCTTGAAATAGCAGCCGACCAGGTTCAGCCGGTACATCCTCTGGTCGCGGCGGTTCATCCGCGTGGGGTGATACTGGATCGCCGCCATGACGTTGTAAATCACGTTGTTCCGGTGGTCGAGGGTGTCGAGCCCGCAGAGCGGCGCCCGCTCGGAGTGGTGGGCGAACAGGTTGTGGTGGAGCGTCGCGTCGCCCGCCACGTAGCCCAGGATCATCCCGTAGTTGTGAAGGCTGTGCCCCTCGTGGGCAATGCGCGATTCCTCGATGGTCGACCACTGGATGGTGATGTCGCGCGAGCTGCAGAGATCGACGTTCTCGTCGCTGCCCCAGGCGCAGGAGACGTGGTCGAGGATCAGCCGGTCGATGGCGTTGAGCTGGAAGCAGTCGCCGCTGCCGCCGCCCCGCTCGCCGTAGCTGGGCCGCACGCGGAGGAAGCGGATCGTCACGTCGTCGAGCCGCTCGCCCCGCCGCGGCGGGCCGGCCGTCACGATCCCCGCCACCGTGATCCCGGCGCCCGGCGCCGTCTGCCCCGCGATCGTGATATCGGGGTGGCTGATCCGGATGCTGTGGCGGCCGGCGCTCCGGATGACCCCGCTCACCTCGAAGACGACGATCCGGGGGCCCTTCGCCGCGCAGGCGGCCCGCAGCGACCCCGGCCCGTGATCGTTCAGGTTGGTCACCTGGATGACGCGCCCGCCGCGTCCTCCCGACGAACGGGCACCGAACCCCTCGGCTCCTGGGAACGCCGGCAGGCCCGGCTCGCCTCCCGTCAGCAGCGTCGCACAACACAGGAGGATGAATGCGCTCTCCACACCCACCGACATGGCTCTCATAGGTCACCTGCCTTTCGACGGATCCTGCGTCAGTTTCCGGCTCACCCGGGCCGCCAGG
>JAWODX010000299.1:0-8714 GCA_046483085.1 Planctomycetota bacterium | reverse complement strand
CCGGGCTGATCGCCGCGGGCCGCCCGAGCCTCCCCCGAGCTCCCGGTCGGCTCACGCTTCCTCGGGCGCGAGGTGTTTGGCGAACCAGTCGCCGGCGAGCTCGGCGACCTTTTCGAGCGCGCCCGGCTCCTCGAACAGGTGCGTGGCGTCGGGCACGACCTCCAGCCGCTTCTGCTCCGCGGTCAGCCGGTCGAGCGTCTGGCGATTGAGCTGGAGAACGGTCAGGTCGCGGCCGCCGACGATCAGCAGGGTGGGTGCGGCGACGCGCGGGATCGCGTCGGGTGCCAGGTCGGGCCGGCCCCCGCGCGACACGACGGCGTCGACCACGTCGGGCCGTTCGGCGGCGGCGACCAGCGCGGCGGCGGCGCCCGTGCTCGCGCCGAAGTAGCCGATCGTCCGCCCCTCCGATTCCGGGCGCTCGAGGAGCCAGTCGGTCGCCCCGACGAGCCGCCGGCCGAGCAGCCCGATGTCGAACCGCAGCTCGCGGGTGACCCGGTCGATCCGGTCCTCCTCCGCGGTCAGCAGGTCGAACAGGAGGGTGCCGAGCCCCTTCTTCTGGAGCTGGCCGGCGACGAACCGGTTTCGGGGGCTGCGCCGGCTGCTCCCGCTCCCGTGGGCGAAGAGGACCAGGCCCCGGGCGCCGGCGGGGATCACCAGGCTGCCCTCGAGCCGGGCCGAATCGATCTCAATGTGGACCACAGCCCCCTCGTCGGATGTCGCCTCGCCCATCGGTCACTCCTCCTCTCTGTCGCTGGATGGCTGACCGAACCTGTCCGCCGCGTCGGCCAGCAGTTGGCGCACTTCCGCGTCGGTCGTCTGCGCGAAATCCATGTACGAGCCGCCCACGGCGAAGAACGGACGCGGGGTCACCAGGCACACCACGTCGTCCACCTCGCGGCGGAACGCGTCGACCGTGCGAGCGGGCGCGGTCGGCACGGCGACGACGATCTTCGCCGGGTCGCGCGTGCGGACGGCCTGGACCGCCGCCCGCATGCTGGCGCCCGTCGCCAGCCCGTCGTCCACCAGGATGGCCGTCCTGCCGGACACGTTGGCCGGGCCGCGGTCGCCGCGGTACGCCTGCTCCCGCCGTTCGAGCTCCGCCCGCTCGCGCTCGACGATCCGCTCGATCCCTTCTTCCGTGATGCGGACCGAGGCCAGGACGTCGTCGTTCATCACGCGCGCGCCGCCCGAGGCGATCGCGCCCATGGCCAGCTCCTCGTGCCCCGGGACGCCGAGCTTGCGGACCACGAACACGTCGAGCGGCGCGCCCAGTGCTCTCGCGACCTCGTAGCCGACCGGGACGCCGCCGCGCGGGAGCGCGAGGGTCACGACGTCCTCCCCGGCGTAGCCGGCCAGCGCGTCGGCCAGCTTGCGCCCGGCTTCGCGGCGATCACGGAAATGGCTCATCTGTTCCTCCCTGTCCTCGTCGACGAATCCGGGGGCGTGGGGCCTCCCTCGCACGTCCCGCCGCCGGCCCCCTGGGCCGGTCTCCAACGTGAATGATACTCGTCCTGGCCGTTCGGGACAAGGGGGCGAGGCCGGGGGCGGCGGGAGATTTCCGCGCGTTTCCGGGAACTTTCCCCGGCGGTTTCCGTTTAGCGAACTGCGCGGGCCGACGGTCGGCCCAGGAGCTCCGGAGCTCACGCAGACGAGTTCTTGGATGTCGCCGAAAGGGGTCCGCCATGGAACAGCTCACGCCGCAGGAATGGATCGCCGCCCAGGTCAGGCGAGCGCCCTCGTTCGCCGTCGCCTCGCTCCTCACCGCAGTCCTCCTTTTCACCTGCGCGCTGATCGAATACGCGCCGGCCAGCGAGCCGCCGCCGGACCTGCCGCCCGTCCGGGCCGACGTCGAACAGGAAGAGCTCAAGAAGCTCGAAGAGGTGCACCGGAACATCGATCCGGAACGCCCGGAGTTCGAGCGCGTCGAGGAAGTACCCGAGGCGCCGGATACCGAGGCCGAGGTGGCCCGCGACATGGCCGTGGAGCCGGTGCCGGCGGAGGGGAACTTCATGGAAGTCGAGACCGGGTGGACCCCGCCGACCGAGCCGATCCCCTCGCCGCACCTGGCGGCGATCAGCATCGAGCCGGGCAGCGGCAGCTTTCGCGGCGAGCTCGACGAGATCCGGCAGCCCGGCTCGGTCCGCAGGCGCGGCAGGCGGGCCGGCCTGAATAACGACGATTTCCGTGCAATCCTCGCCGGGCTCCGCTGGCTGAAGAACGCCCAGGACAAGAGGACGGGCGGCTGGGACGCGCAGAAATGGGGGGCGAACCACCGGCGGCGCGACGCCGGCGTCTCCGGGCTCGCGCTGCTCGCCTTCCTCGCCTACGGCTGCAGCGACGTCCCCCGCGGCCGGATGGCCGAGTTCGCGCCGACCGTGCGCGCCGCGGTCACGTACCTGATCGAGAAGCAGCAGGGCTCGCCCGGCGAGGGGAACGAGGGCTGGTTCGGCGAGAAGATGTACAGCCAGGCGATCTGCGCGATGGCGCTGGCGGAGGCGTCGGCGATGCTCCAGAACCGGATCCTCCGCCGTCGGGCCCGCGCGGCCGCCCAGAGGGGGCTGGACTACATCATCCGCCAGCAGCCGGGGCACGGCTCGTTCACCTACGAGGGCGGCGGTCGGCCGCCCCGGGGCGGCGCCCGGTCGACCTGCGACGTCTCCGTCACCGGGTTCGTGCTCCAGGCGTTCAAGGCCGCGCGGACCGTGGGCCTCCGCGTCCCCGACGAGGCCATCGCCCGGTGCGAGGAGTTCCTCTCGAAGACCCTGTGCAAGGACGGCTCCTCGCCGTATCGGATCGACCCGCGCCGCTACCAGCAGCGGGGCAGCGGGAAGGTGAGCATGACGGCCGCGTCGCTGACCGGCCGGCTGTTCTTCGGCCACAACCGCCGGGGCGACGACTGCCGCCGGCAGGCGGCGTTCCTCACCAGGGACGACCGCCACATCCAGGAGGCGAAGCGGGCCAACAACCTCTACACCATCTACTACATGAGCCTGGCCATGTACAACATGGGCGGCCGGTACTGGCGGGAGTGGGTGCAGAACTTCCGGCGTCCGCTCCGGCGGCGGCAGGTGGAAGCCGGCCCGAACGCCGGGAGCTGGCCGACCGACGGGTTCCGCTACGGCCGGCACGGCGGCCGCGTTTACACAACCGCCATGGCCTGCCTCGCACTGGCCCCCTTCAAGTACCTTCCCTCCTACCGGACGTTCGCGCGGTTCTGATCGACGAGCGGACGGGGCGGGCCGCGCCGCCGGCCCGGCCCTCGCCCCGCTCGACTCGGCGCGCATCCCGTCCTCCAACCCGACTCCTCGACCGCGGGCTTGACGCGCGGCGCCGTCGATGATATAAGCCGCTGCGCCTCCGGCCTGAGCGCCGATCCGAGAACCGATGGCCGAATCAAGCATTCCGTACAAGAAGGACGACGTGTTCGCCGTCGGTCCGCAGCCGACGTACACCGGCCGGCGGATCGACGAGATCGCGTTCCCGCTCGGCGGGATCGGGACGGGCACGATCAGCCTCGGCGGCTGGGGCCAGCTCCGCGATTTCGAGATCCGCAACCGACCCGCGAAGGGGTTCGACGTCCCGTACACGTTCTTCGCACTCCGGGCCGAGGGGCCGGACGGGGAATTCGTCGCGCGGATCCTCCAGGGGCCGAAGGGCGGCGACTTCTCCCGCGGCGGGCACTCGGCCGCACACGGGACTGTCGACGGCCTGCCGCACTTCCGCCACGTCGCGTTCCGCGGCGAGTACCCGGTCGCAACTGTCGAGCTCAGCGACCCGGACGTGCCCGTCGACGTGACGCTCGAAGCGTTCAACCCGATGATCCCGCTGGAGGCGGACGACTCCGGCATCCCCGTCGCCATCCTTCGCTACCACCTGACGAACAAGACCGACCGCGAGCTCTCGATCACCGCGTTCGGCAGCCTCACCAACGTCATCGGCCCGGACGAAGGCCGGACGAACGAGGCGCGCGCGGAGGGCGCCCTCGGCGGGCTGTTCCTGACGAACGAGTCGCTCGGCGCCGACTCGCCGGCGTTCGGTTCGATGGCGCTGGCGTCGCCGCTCGGCGGCTCGGCCTGGCGGCACACGGCCGGCGAACGGTTCCTCCGGCTCAACAAGCTGTGGGAGGTGCTCTCCGGGCAGGTCGAGTTTCCGCCCGACGACGCCGACAGCGACACCGGGATGATCGCGACCGAGCTCACGCTCGAGCCCGGTGGCACGGCGGTCGTCCCGTTCTTCATCACGTGGCACTTCCCGACCTTCGAGCACTGGGAGTCGGACGAGCACGGCCACCGCGCCACGTGGAAGAACTACTACGCGACGCAGTGGGCCGACGCGTGGGACGTGGCGGAGTACGTGGCCGGGCAGTTCGACCGGCTCCACCGCGAGACGAAGCGGTTCCACGATGCGCTGTTCGAATCGACGCTGCCCGCCCACGTGCTCGACGCGGTGAGCTCGCAGATCTCGACGATCCGGACGACGACCTGTCTCCGGCTGACCGACGGGACGTTCTACGGGTTCGAGGGCTGCAACGACGACTCCGGCTGCTGCCAGGGCTCGTGCACGCACGTGTGGAACTACGCCCAGGCACTGCCACACCTCTTCCCCGGGCTGCAGCGGTCGATGGCCGAGGCGCACTTCGAGTACTCGATGAGCGACGACGGGTTCGTCCAGTTCCGCATGCCGCTCCCGCCGGGCACGAGGGCGCAGGCGGGGTTCCTGCCGGCCGCCGACGGCCAGATGGGGCTCGTCATGCAGGTCTATCGCGAGTGGCAGCTCGGCGCGGGCGACGACTGGCTGCGGCGCGTCTGGCCCGGTGCGAAGCGGGCGCTCGAGTTCGCGTGGACGTACTGGGACGCCGACCGCGACGGCGTGATGGAGAACGCCCAGCACAACACCTACGACCAGGAGTTCTGGGGCCCGAACACCATGACGGGGAGCCTCTACCTGGGGGCCCTCCGGGCCGGCGAGGAGATGGCCCGGGCCGTCGGCGACGACGAGGCCGCCGACATCTATCGCGATCTCTTCGAGTCCGGCTCCGCCTGGGCCGACGAGCACCTCTGGAACGGCGAGTACTACGAGCAGCACGTGAACCCGGACGGCAACGACGTCTGGCCCGAGCCGTACAAGAGCCGGATCGACCGCGGCAACGACGACCGGTTCCGCGACTGGCCCCGCTGGCAGTACGGCCGCGGCTGTCTCTCCGACCAGCTCATCGGCCAGTGGCTCGCGACGCGGTTCGGCCTGGGCGACCTGTATGACCGCGAGCACGTCCGCCGGGCCCTGCGGTCGGTGGTTCAATACAACTGGCGCGCCGACCTGACCGGCCATCCGTGCACGCTGCGGATCTATGCGCTGAACGAGGAGGCGGGCCTGCTGATCGCGAGCTGGCCGCGCGGCGAGCGGCCCGGGAATCCGTTCTGGTTCTGCGACGAGGTCTGGTGCGGGATCGAGTACCAGGTCGCCGCGCACCTGGTCGACGAAGGGCTGGTCGAGGAGGGCCTGGCGATCGTCAAGGGGGTCCGCGACCGGTACCGGGGCGACCGGCGGAACCCGTGGGACGAGATCGAGTGCGGCCACCACTACGCGCGGTCGATGGCCAGCTACGCGCTCCTCGGCGCGCTCGCCGGCTTCCGCTATTCGGCGCCCCACCGGACGGTCCGAATCGAGCCGCGCGTCTTCGAGAGCGCGTTCCGATGCTTCTTCAGCGTCGCCGACGGCTGGGGCGTGATCGGCCAGACGATCGGCGAGGAGGAGGCGACGCTGTCCGTGCGCGTCGACGCGGGCCGCCTGACCCTCGCCCGGATCGAAACGCCGCTCGCCGCGGCGGACGCCACGGCCGCCGTCACGCTGGGCGGGACGCCGCTCGCCGCGACCGTCGAGCCCGGCGCCGTCCTGCTCGAACCGCCCGCGACAATCGCCGCAGGCCAGGCCCTGGAGATCGCCCTCCGCTGCTGATGGTCGGGGGGTTTTTTGCTGTGATTCCGGTCTGCGACATGCTAAGATCAGCACGGCTGCCCGGGATTATCCGACTGAGAACAAGGAGCGAGACGTGGCGGGGAACACTTCTCCGATCTACATCGATCAGGGCCGTAGGGACGGGGCGCAACTCGCGCTGAACGGCGTCGAGGTTCGGCCGAGACGAAAGCTGATAGCGTTCGGATGGTACGGCGGCAAGTATTCGCACCTCGGCTGGCTGCTTCCGCTTCTGCCCGAATGCCACCACTATTGCGAGCCGTTCGGCGGCTCGGCGGCCGTGTTGCTGAACCGGGAGCCGGCGCCGGTCGAAACATATAACGACATTGACGGCGACCTCGTCAATTTCTTCCAGGTTCTCCGGAACCAGACCGAGGAACTGCTCAAGGCGATCTCGCTGACGCCGTTTTCGCGCGAGGAATTTTTCAAGGCTTGCTCCGCCCCGCCGAATGGAATATCGGAGTTGGAGCGCGCACGCCGGTTCTTCGTCCGCGCCCGCCAGGTACGAACGGGGCTGGCGCAAACGGCGTCGCTCGGTCGTTGGGCAAATTGCAGGAAGACGAGCCGGTCCGGCATGTCCGGCGTCGTCTCCCGCTGGCTCGGCAGCGTCGAAAAGCTCCCCCTGATCGCCGACCGCCTGCTGCGCGTACAGATCGAGGACCGGCCAGCGGTGGACTGCATCCGTCTCTACGACGACGAAGACACGCTTTTTTACTGTGATCCGCCGTATCCGCACGAGGCGCGGGGCGACAACAAGGCGTACGGGTTCGAGATGAGCGACGATGAGCACCGGGAGCTGGCGGACGCCCTCCGAGGGGCAGAAGGCATGGTGGCGGTGTCTGGGTACCGATGCGACCTTATGGATACGCTGTACGCGGACTTCACCCGGCACGACGCCCCGAGCAAGAACTGCCACTCGGTGAAGCAGGAGCGGAGCGAGGCCTTGTGGGTGAATTATTAGGCCAGGGGCGGCATGCCGCAGGTTGACTACGACAAGGCCCGACAGCGGCTGGAAACAGAGTTCGGTTACGTCGAGCGGACCGCGCTCCAAGGCGATCGGGTGTCCATCGGGGACGCGCTCGAACCTCACTTTGACCGGATTTTCGAATCACGCACTCAGGCATACCGCGAAGTCCTGCTCGGCTGTGTGCTCGCCCGGCTCCAAGACAGCAGCATCGACGTTCACAAGCCTTATTCGATTCTGCTCGCGGCTGAAATCACGGAGCGAACGGTCGACAAGAACCGTGTCACCACGACATTTCAGGCCAAGATATCCAAGCATGCTATCCAGGACTATCTCTTCTTCGTGAAGGATGTCGCCATCGATCAGAAGGCGGTCGAGCAGGCGCGCAAGTACTTCTCCCAGGGACACGAAGTCAACTTCATCGTCATCCGCGACTGGATCCGCATGTTACTGGCCACCATCGGCAAGGCCGGCAGGGATGCGTTCTGCCGGAACCTGACCGACGCACTCGACCATCGCGATGTGCCACCGACCCTCAAGGTCGCCTGGAACGACCAGATCGCCGCCATCACCACCAGTTGACGGACCCCTAACTTCCGCTGGATTCCCGTGATCGATACGAAACGAGTTCACCTGATCGCCTGCGGCGTGCTGGCGGCGGACCTGGAGGCCGTCGCGGAGGAGCTCGGTCTCGAGGTCTCGACGGAGTTCCTGCCTGCCGGGCTGCACAACCGCCCGCACGAGCTGCGCCGGCGGCTCCAGGCGGCGATCGACCGCGCGTCGGCCCGCCGGCGGCCGGACCGCATCGCGATCGGCTACGGCCTGTGCGGCATGGGCACGGTCGGCATCCACGCCCGCCACGTGCCGCTCGCCATCCCACGGGTCAACGACTGCATCGCGCTCTTCCTCGGGTCCGACGCGGCGTACCGGGAACAGTTCGCGAAGTTCCCCGGGACCTACTACGTGACGCCCGGCTGGGTGGAGGAGAAGGCGCAGCCGCTCTCGGCCGACGAGCGCGACGAGGCGCGCGGCCCGACCGAGTACGACTTCGACGAGCTCGTCGAGAAGTACGGGCGGGAGAACGCGGAGGCGATCCGCTACTTCCTCGGTAGCTGGCGGCGGAACTACCAGCGGGCCGCGTACATCGACACCGGCGCGCGCCCCGGCGACCGGTCGTACGCCGACATCGCCCGGGCCATGGCCGACGAGTTCGGCTGGGCATACGAGGAGCTCGTCGGGACCCGCTCGCTGCTGGAGAAGCTGCTGACGCAGGAAACGTCGTCGGACGAGATCCTCGTCGTGCCGCCCCACCACGTGACCGCATACGATGCCGTGGCCGAGGGCCTGCGCGCGGTGCCGGTGTGGAAGAAGAAGCGGGAGCGCCGGGCCGACGACGTGCTCGTGTTCGAGGGCGCGCGCCCGGCGGGCGAGGGGCCGCCGATCCGACTCGGCCTGGGGATCGACGCCGGCGGGACGTACACCGACGCCGTCCTCTACGATTTCGACTGCCACGACGTGATCCAGAAGGCGAAGGCGCTGACCACGAAGTGGGATTACACGGTCGGGATCGAGGCGGCGCTCGATCAGCTCGGGCCCGGGGCGTTCCGCCGGGTGGACCTGCTCGCGGTCTCGACGACGCTGGCGACGAACGCCGTGGTCGAGGCGGCCGGGCAGAAGGCCGGGCTCCTGATCATGCCGCCGTACGGCCGGGCAGCAGTGTCCGGTGTGCGGGAGCACCGTGGTGGAAGACGGCGCCTACTACCGCTGCTCCGGCGGG